>NZ_JAYUPK010000158.1:0-4844 GCF_043760115.1 Flavobacterium sp. | reverse complement strand
GTTAAACGCAGTTAGACCAAATTCGTATTTGTCAAGATTATTTTTTGATGCAAAAGCAGATGAAATTGTATCTATATTTTCTGGTGGACCAAGTGTAGAAATTAAAGATTTAGTTGATAGTTTAAATAAAATATCTATCAACAATACATTAAAATGGTCTAAAATTAAACTTTAATTTAAGTAGCATAAATTTTATGATTACAAACTTATCCATCGAGAATTTTGCTTTGATAGAAAAATTATCAATTCGTTTTTCTGAAGGATTTTCTACAATTACTGGTGAAACTGGAGCCGGAAAATCAATATTACTTGGAGCTTTAAGTCTTGTTTTAGGAAAACGTGCCGATTTAACTTCGCTTAAAAATAAAGAAGAAAAATGTGTAGTAGAAGCAAATTTTAATATAAAAAATTATAATTTAAAATCTTTTTTTGAAACCAACGATTTAGATTTTGAAGAAGAAACCATCATAAGAAGAGAAATTCTTGCATCAGGAAAATCTAGAGCATTTATAAATGATACTCCAGTAAATTTGAATCAATTGCAAGAATTAAGTGCTTCTTTAATTGATGTTCACTCGCAGCATCAAACTCAAGAATTGTCAGATGATGTAGTTCAATTTAAAATTATAGATTCAATTGCATCCAATTTTGATTTAATTTCTAATTATTCAGTTGATTTAAAAGAGTATAAAAAATGTAAAACTAATTTAAAATCTAAATCAGAATTTTTACAATCTATTTTAAACGAACAAGATTATAATAGTTTTTTGTTAGAAGAATTACTTTCTGCCAATTTAAAAGCAGATGAACAAGAAGAATTAGAAGCAACATTTGAAAAATTAAATAATGTTGAGTTTATTAAGGAAACTATTGTAAAATCGTTATCAATTGCAACTGATGAACAAGTTGGAGTACTTCAAAATTTAAAAGAAATTAAGAATTTATTTTCTAAAATTGCTCCTTTTTCTTTAGATTATTCATCATTATCTGAAAGAATTTCTAGTACATTAATAGAATTTGACGATATTGAAAAAGAATTAAATCAGTTATCTGAAACATTATTTAGTGATCCAGAAACATTAGAAAATACCAATTTAAAATTGCAGCTAATTTATTCTTTACAAAAAAAACACCAAGTAAAAACGGTAGAAGAATTGTTAACTATTCAAAATGAATTGGATAATAAAGTAGTTTCTGTAATTACATTAGAATCTGAAATTGAAAAAATTAAAAATGATATTTTAGAACTTGAAGAAAAACTAAATGTAAATGCAACAAAAATCCATAAAAATAGAGTAGAAGCAGTACCAATTTTAACTTCAAAACTTCAACTTATTTTAGAGCAACTTGGTATGGCAAGTGCTAGATTTAAAATAGAAGTTACTCAAAAAGAAGATTTTTTATCAAATGGAAAAGACGAAATAGAATTTTTATTTTCTGCCAATAAAGGTTCAGATTTTGGTTTACTTAAAAAGGTTGCTTCTGGTGGAGAAATGTCTCGAATTATGTTGGCTGTAAAATCAGTTTTAGCACAATATTCTAGTTTACCAACAATAATTTTTGATGAAATTGACACTGGTGTTTCTGGAGAAATTGCTAATAAAATGGGCGAAATTATGAAAGCCATGAGTTTAAACATGCAAGTATTCTCAATAACCCATTTACCACAAATTGCAGGAAAAGGAAGCTCACATTTTAAAGTTTTTAAAACTGTAGAAAATAATAAAACCCATACCGATTTAAAACTGCTTAATCAAGAAGAACGAATTCAAGAAATTGCACAAATGCTTTCTGGAAGTACCATTTCAGATTCGGCTTTAATTCATGCTAAAGAATTGCTTAACTAAAATTAATTACATTTGTTTACCTATTTAAGTTTATAAAATACACAACTAACTATTGAAATTATGATAATAGAACCAAGAATGAGAGGATTTATTTGCTTAACATCTCACCCAACTGGATGCGAGCAAAATGTAAAAAATCAAATAGAATATATAAAATCTAAAGGAGCAATTGATGGTCCAAAACGAGTTTTAGTTATTGGAGCATCAACAGGTTTTGGTTTAGCATCAAGAATTACTAGTGCATTTGGTTGTAATGCAGCAACAATTGGTGTTTTCTTTGAAAAACCACCAGTAGCAAAACGACCAGGTTCGCCAGGATTTTATAACTCAGCAGCATTTGAAAACGAAGCTACAAAAGCAGGTTTATATGCAAAAAGTATCAATGGAGATGCATTTTCTAAAGAAGTAAAACAACAGGTTATAGATTTAATTAAAACCGATTTAGGTCAAGTAGATTTAATTATTTATAGTTTGGCATCACCAGTAAGAATGCATCCAGAAACTGGAGTTTTACATAGATCTACGTTAAAACCTATTGGAAAAACATTTACTAATAAAACTGTAGATTTTCATACAGGAAATGTAACTGAAGTATCAATAGAACCAGCAACAGAAGAAGATATTGAAAACACTGTTGTAGTTATGGGTGGAGAAGATTGGGCAATGTGGATAGATGAGTTAAAGAAAGCCAACTTACTTTCTAATGGAGCAACCACAATTGCATATTCCTATATTGGACCATCATTAACTGAAGCAGTTTATAGAAAAGGAACAATTGGTAGAGCCAAAGATGATCTTGAAGCAACAGCATTTAAAATTACTGATAGTTTAAAAGACATTAATGGTAAAGGTTATGTATCTGTAAATAAAGCATTGGTAACACAGGCAAGTTCAGCAATTCCAGTAATTCCACTATACATTTCACTATTATATAAAATTATGAAAGAAGAAGGAATTCATGAAGGTTGTATTGAACAGATTCAGAGATTATTTCATGACAGATTATACTCTGGAAAAGAAATTCCAACTGATGATAAAGGAAGAATACGTATTGATGATTGGGAAATGCGAGATGATGTTCAAGAACGTGTAGCCAAATTATGGTTAGAAGCTACCACAGAAACGTTACCACAAATAGGAGATTTAGCAGGTTATAAACAAGATTTTTTAAATTTATTTGGATTTGGATTTAAAGGTGTTGATTACGAAGCGGATGTAAATGAAGTTGTAGAAATCCCTAGCATAAAATAATACAAATAATACATATTGTATTAATTTAACAAAGAAAGTCCTTGTAATTATGGTTTTTTTTTGTTAAAATTCACTTAAATAATTTAAATATTTTATTTTGTAACAAAGTTGTTTACAAATTATGATTACTTTTAATAAATATTAACTTAATAATCAAAACATGAAAAAAATTACTTTATTACTTTTATCGTTTATTTTTTATTCGATGAGTTATTCTCAAGTTAGCAGTTACACTTTTTCTCAAAGTAATGCAACATACACACCAATAACAGGTGGAACTGTATTAGGTACTGCAACTAATGATGATAATTCCTTTAATGCAATTAATTTAGGATTTACATTTACTTTTGGCGGATTGAATTTTACTCAAGCTAGTATTAATTCAAATGGTTTTTTAACATTTGATCCAACAGCGTCAAGCTCTTATGTATCTTTATCAAATGTCACCGCTACGGCATCAAATAATGTAGTTGCTGGTTTTAATGATGATTTGCAAGGTGTTGCAACTTCAAGTTTATCTTACGTTACAACTGGGACAGCTCCAAATAGAGTTTTTACAGTACAATGGGTAAATTATAGAAATTATTTAGCAACTGGAACTTCTACAGATAGTTATAATTTTCAAATAAAATTATTTGAAACATCTAATTTAATTGATATTGTATATGGTTCAATGGTAAAAGATGCTGTTGCAAGAACTAGACAAGTTGGTTTAAGAGGTTCATCAAATGCTGTATTTAATAATAGAACGACAACAACAGATTGGTCTGCAACAACAGTTGGAACTTTAAATACGAGTAATTGTACATTAACAGCTACTGTTTTTCCTGCATCTGGTTTAACTTACACATTTACACCACCTAATTGTGCAGCACCAACTGCATTAAATGTTGCTACATTATCTTTATCTAGTTCGTCAGGAACAGTAAATTGGACTGCAAGCGCTTCTGCAACTAATGGATATGAATATGTTTTATCTACTACAAATACAACTCCAACAACTGCTGGAACTAATATTACTGGTACATCAGTTGTGGTTAGTCCGTTAACAGCAGATACTACATATTATTTTTTTATTAGATCAAATTGTGGAAGCGGTAATTTTAGTGGTTGGACTAGTTTTTCTTTCTTTACAGCATATTGCATTCCAAGTTCAACCTCTGCATTGACTTACATTAATAATTTTTCAACAAATGTTGGAAGTACAAATATTACTAATAATGCAAGTGGATTTACAACTGGTGGTTATCAAAACAATTATGCAACAACTGGAGTTACAGCATTTCCAGGTGGAGCAATAAACTATTCTTTTTCACTTGTTGGAGGCACTACTGGAGTTGCCATTTGGGTAGATTGGAATAATAATTTAAGTTTTGAACTTTCTGAAAGAATGTATACTTCCAATGCTTATATAGCCGATGGTACGTACACCGGTTCATTTATAGTTCCATCTTTAACTACTTTAGGAGATTACAGAATGAGAATTAGAACAGATTACAATAATGTTAATCCAGATCCATGTGCAGTTTCTTTCAATAGAACAGAAGCAGAAGATTATAAAGTTACTTTAGTTGTTCCGCCAGTAGATGCAATGGATTTTAATAATATTCAATATATTTCTGATGGTGTAAATGGTAGTAATACTAGTTTTACAGTTCCAGCTAATACAACTGTTACAACATACGCTGAAGGTTATGAAGCAGGAATAACTGAAGCTGCTGGAGTTGGAGTTGGAGTTCAAGCATG
>NZ_JAYUPK010000157.1:0-4859 GCF_043760115.1 Flavobacterium sp. | reverse complement strand
AGTTTTAAATACAATTACTACATACTATTGGAGAGTTAGAAGTACAAATATTTGTGCTACATCAGTAAATTCTAGTGTGTTTTCATTTACAACGGCCAATATTAGTTGCGCAAGTTATAATGCTTCAACAGGATTACCAATTGCAATTTCAGCTTCTGGAATTAATACTTACACTTCAACAATTAATGTTGCGTCAAATTTAGTTATTACAGATGTTAATGTAAGAGTAAATATTACCCATGCTTGGGATGCTGATTTGGATATTACATTAACAAGTCCATCTGGAACTGTAATTGAATTAACAACAGACAATGGAGGCACTGGAGATAATTATTCAAATACAATTTTTGATCAACAAGCAACAACATTAATTACTGCAGGTGCGCCTCCATATACTGGATCATTTATACCAGAAGGAAACTTAACATTATTAAACGGTCAACTGTCTGGTGGAAATTGGATTTTATCAGTTACTGATGATGCAAATGATGATGGTGGAACTTTTAATAGTTTTGGTTTAGATATTTGCGCACAAGGCAATTTAGCTGTAAATCAAAATCAATTTACAACATTCTCAATATTTCCAAATCCAAATAATGGACAGTTTACAATTAAATTAAATTCTAATTCTGATGAAAAAATATCAATTTCAGTTTATGATGTTAGAGGAAGACTTGTTTTAGATAAAAATTATGATTCAACAGGAAATTTTGAACAAGATATTGATTTAAATAATGTTGAAGCCGGAATTTACTTGATAAAAGTAAGTGATGGTTTAAACCAAACTACTAAAAAAATTATAGTAAAATAATTTATATTTAAAAATTTAAAATCCCATTTCGTTACTGAAATGGGATTTTTATTTTATAAATGTTTTTGACTGATTAATAAAAATATATTCCAAAATTCTAAACATTTTAAAAGTTTTAAACAATATCAAATTACTAAACTACTCAACAATTTAAACTCTTAAACTACAATTTTTAACTTTTTTATCTCAGAACAACAGCAGTAATTACATCTTTTCGTAGCTCTTCGTTTATCATTTTAATTATTTTATCTTTACCATAACTCAATTCTTCTCGTAAAACTGCCGAAGTTAATTTTACATAAAGTGTACTTCCTTTTAAAACAACTTCTTGCGTGTAACTATTTACGCCATTGCCCATTAGACTTTTCCAAGCTTGTTCAACATCAATTTTATCCATACCATTTTCTAGTTTATTTACAACTATAAACTGTTTTAAAACGTCGGAAATGGAACTTTCGTTACTGCTTCTTTTAGCCATTTGTGCTGAATTTACTCGTACTGAATTTGTTTCAGTATAAAATATTATTTAAGTGAAAATGGAATTTGTTTTTTATAATTATATTCTATTTTATCTTGATTTTTTACTGTAAAACTTGAATCTTGAATAAAAACAATTTGTTCTTTCCATTTGGCATAATCTGTTTTGTAATTTATGTAAAATATACCGCTAGAATCGGTAATTGTAATTACTTCAATAATATCGTTCACCAAATATTTTCCATCATATTGTGGGTATACTTTTTTTCGAAATCCTTTATTGTTTTTAATTTCTATATAATCTATGGCTTCGTTAATTTTATATTCTTTCTTGTCACCGTCTTGTTTTATAACTTTTTCTATTTCCCAATATCCATTTAACTTTACAATATCTGATTGCTTAATTGTTTGATTACAAGAGTAGAAAGAAAACGAAATTAAAACTAAAAATAATATATTTTTCATAATTTATTTAAAATTTAAAATTACGATATAATTTGAACAATAAAAACTATTTTTGATTAAACCTTTTTAAATTTGCTATGTCCTATTTACAAAACTTGTATTATGAAAAAAATTATTTGTTTATTATTTTTATCAATAGTAATTTTTGCATGTACAGAAACCGATTGTGGTTGCGCTGCTCCACCAATTGAAGCAATGTATTTTCCGCCAATTGATGGAAGCACAGCTTGGGAAACTAATACAATTGCCAATTTAGGATGGAATCAAAATGCGGTTCAACCTTTATTAGATTATTTAGAATTAAAACATTCTAAATCGTTTATAGTATTGGTAAATGGTAGAATTGTAATGGAAAATTATTTTAACGGTCATACTGCAACAAGTCCATGGTATTGGGCAAGTGCTGGAAAAACTTTAACGTCTACTGTAACAGGAATTGCAGAACAAGAAGGATTAATAAATACTAATAATAAAGTTTCTACTTATTTAGGAAACGGTTGGACAAGTGCGCCATTGGCAAAAGAAAATCTAATTACTTGCAAGAATTTATTAAGTATGAATTCTGGTTTAAATGATGCTTTGGGCGATGATGTTTCACCTGCAAATTTACAATATTTACAAGATTCTGGAACGCGTTGGGCATATCACAATGTGTATGTAAAATTGCAAGATGTTATTGATGTTGCTACTCCAAACCATACTTGGACAACTTACTTTAATGAAAAACTAAAAAATAAATTAGGTATGACAGGAAGTTGGTTAACTTCTGGAAATACTGGAAGTTTAAGTGTTTACTGGAGTAACTCTAGAAGTATGGCTCGGTTTGGATTAATGATCTTAAACAAAGGAAAATGGAGTGAAACCACTATAGTTAATGAAAATTATTTAGGTTTGGCAACAAATACATCACAAAATATAAATCAAAGTTATGGTTATTTATGGTGGTTAAACGGAAAAACTAGTTATCATTTACCGCAATCACAATTACAAATAAACGGAAGTATCATTCCAACTGCGCCAAACGATATGTATATGGCTTTAGGAAAAGACGATCAAAAAATATATGTTGTTCCTAGTATGAAAATGGTAATTATAAGAATGGGAGAAGCAGCAGATAATGTAAATTTAGCTTTGTCAGATTTTGATGAAACTTTATGGACAAAGATTAGTGCTTTGTATCAGTAGATTTTTTAAATTATTAAAAAAGGCAAAATAAAAAATTATCAGTTACAAATAAATTTTAATTAAGAAGATAAATACAATTAAAAATTATCTTGTCAATCTGAGCTTGTCGAAGATTAAACAAACATTGATTTACGAATTGTAAAGCTATTTACTTAAAAAACGAATCAACAAATTCATATTTATTAAAAACCTGCAAATCTTCAATGCCTTCTCCTACTCCAATATATTTTACAGGAATTTTAAATTGGTCTGAAATTCCAATTACAACACCACCTTTGGCTGTGCCATCAAGTTTTGTAACTGCAAGACAAGTTACTTCTGTTGCTGCTGTAAATTGTGTAGCTTGTTCAAATGCATTTTGACCAGTAGAACCATCAAGTACTAACATTACATCGTGTGGTGCATCTTCAACCACTTTTTGCATTACTCTTTTTACTTTAGTTAATTCGTTCATCAAATTAACTTTGTTGTGCAATCTTCCTGCAGTGTCAATTATTACAACATCTGCGTTTTGAGAAACCGCACTTTGTAAAGTATCAAAAGCTACTGATGCTGGATCACTTCCCATTTGTTGTTTTACAATTGGAACTCCAACTCTATCTGCCCAAATTTGTAATTGATCAATTGCTGCTGCTCTAAAAGTATCCGCAGCACCAAGCACAACGCTGTAACCTTGTTTTTTTAATTGATAAGCAAGTTTACCAATTGTTGTAGTTTTACCAACGCCATTAACACCAACAACCATAATTACATACGGTTTTTTGTCTTTTGGAATTTCAAAATCTTTGGCTTCGCCAGAATTAGTTTCTGATAATAATCCAGAAATTTCTTCTCTTAGAATTTTATTTAATTCTTCTGCTCCAAGATATTTATCGTTAGCAACTCGTTGTTCTATTCTAGCAATTATTTTTAAAGTTGTATTTACACCAACATCAGATGATACTAAAACTTCTTCTAGATTATCTAGAACTTCTTCATCAACTTTAGATTTTCCAGCAACTGCTTTAGTTAGTTTAGAAAAAAATGATGTGCTCGATTTTTCTACCGCTTTGTCAAGGGTTTCTTTTTTTTCTGAAGAAAATATTCTTTTAAAAAAACTCATTTTTATTTAAGGATTTAAGAATTAATTGTTTAAGAATTTTCTATAACTACTAATACTAGAATTACTGTACAAATATAAAAATAAAAAAGCCACTTTCGACTGAAAGTAGCTTAGTTATATAAACTTTGTTAGATTATTTCTTAGCTAAGAAACTATCTACTTCCTCTGGTGTCATAATACTTTCAACAAAAGTGTAAGCTCCAGTTTTAGGAGATCTTACCATTTTTATTGCTTTTGATAATCTTTTAGAAGATGTTTGTAACGATGCTACGGTTTTCTTAGCCATAATATAAAGTATATTTTGATTTAAATAAATCTAAAAATGTTTACCATTTAAGATTTAAAATAATTCTAATTATTTAATTTCTTTGTGAACAGTCATTCTCTTTAAGATTGGATTAAATTTTTTAATCTCTAATCTGTCTGGAGTATTTTTTTTATTTTTGTTAGTAATGTAACGAGAAGTTCCAGGTAAACCTGTAGTCTTGTGCTCTGTACATTCTAAAATAACTTGTATTCTATTACCTTTCTTTGCCATTTTGCTTTATAGTTGTTTTTGGAAAAGATTATTTAATAAATCCTTGTGCTTGAGCTTTTTTCAAAACTGCCGCAATTCCATTTTTATTAATTGTTTTTATTGTAGATGCAGCTACTCTAAGCGAAATCCATCTGTCTTCTTCAGGAAGATAGAAACGTTTTTTAACTAAGTTAACAGAAAACTTTCTCTTAGTTTTGTTCATAGCGTGAGAAACATTATTTCCTACCATCGCTCTTTTACCTGTAAGGTCACAAACTCTTGACATTATGCTTATCTTTTAT
>NZ_JAYUPK010000156.1:0-4875 GCF_043760115.1 Flavobacterium sp. | reverse complement strand
ACTAGAATATTTAATTGTAAAAAGAAGAAGGTTAAAAAAGCTTTTCGTGGGAATGCGTTAGAACAACCCACGTTAATCTAAAAGCTAATAGAACTTTTAAATTTTATCAATTACTTATTTAAATTTTATGAAAAAATTATTAAAATTATTGTTTATAATAACACCATTACTCATATTTACAAAATGTGCCTTACCAGATGAAAGTTTAAAAAATGATGAAAATATTGATTTATCAATTTTGAAAATTGAAAATGGTATATTAAATTTACCAAGCAAAGATTACATTTTACAAATTGTTAAAGAATTTAAAACTGGTGTAAAGGAACAAAATGATTTCTATTCACAAATAAAAAAATTGCAAGATTTAGGTTATAAACCATTAACACCATTTTTAAACGGTTTAACAACTAATGAAATTCAAGAATTTGTAGTTAGAAAAAAAGAACGTATTAATAAAAGAAATATTGATTTTGGTTTATATCAAAGTAATAAAAACAGTCAAGATTTAGAACTTGATATAGACGATGAATTAATTTCTGACCCTGTTTTATCAAGTTTGCTAAATGAAAATCGAGAAATAATTATTGCAGATATATTATATAAATATACCGAATTAGGTTTATTTTATATTGAGAAACAAAACAAACAGGTTTTATATGATTATTATGACAATAAAACACCTCAAGAAAGATATGCATTAATAAATCAATATAATAACGAACACAGCACAACAGATAAACCACAAGAAATAATTGAACAGCTTGGACAAGGATTAACTACTTTTAGAATTTCAATGCCAGATACTGCTTATACAGTAGATGAATATGGAGGTGGCGGTGGTGGTGGAAGTTCTGCTCCTACAGGAGGAAATGGAGTTTTTAATCCAGCAGACTTTGGTGCTTGTGAAATAATGAGTCAAGGATTTTTTGAACAAATATTTGGTGAATCAGAATCTTGTTATGATTATTATAATGATAACAGAAGAGTAAAAGT
This sequence comes from Flavobacterium sp., assembly GCF_043760115.1. Taxonomy (GTDB): domain Bacteria; phylum Bacteroidota; class Bacteroidia; order Flavobacteriales; family Flavobacteriaceae; genus Flavobacterium. Next base: position 3,882 of record NZ_JAYUPK010000156.1, on the reverse strand, counting down.
GAAATATTTTAATCAAAATTTTGGTATCTTTTCTTCAATTGGTTGTTCTACAAGACTTCAAAAAAGAGAACATCTTAATTTATTGTTTGGAACAATCTCTTGGTGGGAAAAATCATATGCACAAAAGATTAGAATGGGTGTAAATAATTTAACTTATACTTATAATTTTAATGTTCCAGTATACAATAGTGCACAATATAATTATCAAACTACTTTTTTTGAATATAATAACGTTAGATATAATATTAATGGTCAAGTAATACCAACAATACCTACTAGTGCTGGAAGTTTTAATTTTCCTGTTGATAATAATAATAATGTTATTGACATAACTGTTTTAGGATATAATGCTATGTTTACAAATGGACAAGTGAATCAGGCAATTGATGCTGCTTTAGATCAAATTATTTCTTCAATAAGTACATTTGCTCTAAAACAAGATTTAATAACGAAAAAAGCAGAAGGAAATTTAGTGGTTAGGACAGTTTATGTAGAGCCATTTTCAAATAAAATTAAATTTATAGTTGCGAATCAATTTTGGGCATCAAATGATGATAATGCTGTTGTTAAATATTTTGATTTTAATTTTTTATTAACCTACAATAGTAGTACAAATTATAATCCAAACAATACGCAACAATTTATTGATTTACTACAAACATTTAATGGTGCAAGACAATACGATGATGTTAAAATTGATATGTTCGGCGCTGCATTACACAACAATTACTGGAAAGGTAGAAAATTATTAAAAAATTAATAAATTAACCAACACCATCAAAAAATTATATTTTTTTGGTGGTGTTATTTTTCTATATGAATAAATTAATTTTACTTACAATAACACTTATTACATCAACTTTGTATTCGCAAAAGCTGAAAGGTTTTGGTGGTGGTGGAGTTTATTTAAATCCAGCATTTGAAAAATCATTATTTGTAAACTTAAATACTGGTCTTGAATATAAAGTCAACAATTTAATAAAACCCGAAATAGAATTTAATTACTATTTTGGAAGTTTACCAGATGCCTCAATTTTCAATGAAGCTAATATTCAAACTTCATTGCTTGTAAGAACAACTTCAGCTATGGGAATTAATTTTTGCCCAAAAATAAATTTAGGTGATTATGAAGATAAAGTAATTTTTCAAATTTTTACTCAATTTAATATTTATAATGTAACAGCTAAAGGTTCATTATTTACTTTAAATAGTAATCAAACCAATTTAATAAAAACAGACTCTGATGAATATAAAGAAATTCGTTATTCATTTGGAATTGGAATTGGAATGTTATTTGAATTAAATGGAAATAATTCACAATCGATTGCTTTAAATCTAGTATATAGTAACATAGAAATAGGAAATGCTATAAATAAATTGAAATTTAATGGTGTAATAGAAACCAGGCAGTCACTAGGAATATCTTTGAAATATTATTTCAGCTTTAAAAAAAATAAAAATAACATAATAAATTAATTTGGTATGAAAAAAATTATTATAATGTATATAATATTTATGAAAGTTTTAATTTTCGCCCAACCAGTAATAAATTCTAATGATTTAAATAATATTGGTTCAGGAAATATATTTTCTACTAATCCTTCTGGTTTCACTACAGGTTTATCTGGCGCAAATATAACTTGGAATTTTTCAGCATTAACTCTTGTTCCTAATGGAACATTTATTTCAAGTATTGATACTACAGCTCCATTTATAAGTAACTTTATTGGTGCAAATTATATCATAAAAACTACTTCAACAGGAATTGATTACTATGAAATTTATAAATTGGATTCTTCAAAACTTGAAATTTTAGGTATTACTACAGATTCAGCAGTTGTAGTTAATTTTAGTCCAAATCCTCAAACTTTGTTTCAATTTCCATATGCTTATAATTCAACAATATTTGATACCTACTCAACAATTAATGATCCATCAGCAGATGATCCATTTACAATTCTATATGATGCTTATGGAACATTAATAACACCTTATGGCACTTTTAATAATGTGTTTAGAACAAAGAAGTTAGATGGAATTTTTCCAATATTTACTTGGTATTATCCAAATTCAGCATTAAAACTTTTGACAGTAACATTTGGTTCTGGTGGTGTTAATAATGTTAAATTTTACCACTATACTAATTTAGAATTATCACAAAATAATCTAAATAAATCATTAACTATTTTCCCAAATCCAATAGACACAGAATTAACAATTTATAATTTTAATACTAATATGACTAATTTTAGTTTTGAAATTTTTGATTTGTATGGTAGATTAATTAAATCTGATAAATCAAAATTTAATGAAAAAATTAATATCGACGAACTTCAAAGTGGAAGTTATTTATTGGTTTTAAAAGATGAAAACAATATTTTTAAATCAAAAAAAATAGTAAAAAAATAATTTATTTAATGCTTATGAAAAAGTTAATCCTAAAAATAGTGCAATGTTTAGCAATATATTTTATTTCCATTTATACTCATGCGCAAGATACAATAAGTGTGGAAAAATCTACCTTTGGTATACAAACTGGAATTTTGGGAATTTGGGTACATAACGAAATGAGATTAACAAATCAAATCGCATTAAGAACAGAATTAGGATTTGATACTGTTGTTTTTAAAGGAAATTTTTATCCTAAAGCAGGATATCTTATTACGCCAGTTATTACTTTAGAACCTAGATGGTATTATAATTTAAGAAAAAGAAAAAAAGTCTCAAAAAATATTTCTGGAAATAGTGGAAATTTTGTGACTTTACAAACAAGTTTTCATCCTAATTGGTTTGTAGTATCGAATTATAATAATATTAAAATAGTAAATCAAATTTCAATAGTTCCAACTTGGGGAATTAAAAGAAATATTGGATCTCATTTTACTTATGAAACTGGAATTGGATTAGGTTACAGATATTACTATGCAAAAAGTGAAGGTTATACTAAGGATGAAAAGTCAGCTTCAATAAACTTACATTTAAGATTAGGCTACAGATTTTAATTTAAATTAGTATTTAATAAATATATAGATTTTAATTAAAACTAAAAAAGTCTCCTAAACGGAGACTTTTTTATGCTTTAAACTTCAACGGTAAATGAACCACTTTCTTGGTTTCAAAAAATTCCTCTTTAAAAAATTCTGAAATATTATATTCTGTCGCTTTTGGAAAATCTTTTAACTCCTCAGTTAAATCGCCACCTTTTAAATATAAAATTCCGTTTTTAAGTTCGTGTTTATTGGTTTTTTTAATTTTGTCTTTTATCCAAGAAACAAAATCTGGCATATTGGTAACGGCTCTACTTACAATAAAATCATAATCGCCTTTTACATTTTCTGCACGAAGTTGTTCTGCTTTTACGTTTTTAAGATTCAAACTTTCTGCTACAGCTTTAACTACATTTATTTTTTTAAGAATTATATCTATCAAATAAAATCTCGTTTCTGGAAACAGTATCGCTAACGGAATTCCTGGAAAACCACCACCAGTTCCAACATCAAGAACATAAGTTCCTGGTTCAAATTGTATTATTTTTGCAATGGCTAACGAATGTAACACGTGTTTGGTATACAATTCATCAATATCTTTTCTAGAAATTACATTTATTTTAGCATTCCAATCTTGATATACATCATATAATTTTTCAAATTGATCTTTTTGAATTTCTGACAAGTTTGGAAATTGCTTCAGAATTTCTTCCATAATTTTAATTTTTTACAAAAGTAGTGATTTTACAAATGTTATTTTTTGATTAATTAACACTTGTCGAATGTTAATAATATTTATATTTGTAAAAATTAAGTGTTTATATGAATGCAACAATGCCAACCTTTTCTAAACTAGACAATTTAAAGAGATCAATTTGAAAAATTATATGATGTA
>NZ_JAYUPK010000155.1:0-34613 GCF_043760115.1 Flavobacterium sp. | reverse complement strand
CAACTACCACCACAACAGTTTATAGTTTGGTTAGTAGTGCAACAAGTGTGGTAAGTCCAACACCAAGTTGTAGCCAAGCACAAAGTGGTACAGCAACCATCACAACACTACCATTACCTTCAATAGGAACAATGACAGATTATTACAGTTGTAAAATTCTATCAACTGGATTAGCACCTTTTAATTTAAGCACAAAAAATGTTGAGGCATTAGCTGGTCAAAACTCTTCTCAGTTCATTGTTTCTTACCATCTATTACAAAATGAAGCTTTAAATGGATTGAATCCACTACCAACTTTATACAATAGTATTTCAACAAGTATTTGGGTAAGTGTAAAAAATAATACAACTGGTTGTAGAAGTTTATCACCACTAACTTTGATTGCCGAAACGGCAACTTTTGCTTTTCAACCAACTGTTTTACAATCAACAATTTGTGATGAATTTAATGATAATGATGGTTATGCACAATACAATCTTGAAAGTTTTAATTCAATTATTTTAGGCACACAATTTGGAATTCCAGATTATCAAATTCAGTATTTTTTATCAATTTCAGATTTAAATACAAATAATCCTATATCCAATTTAAATACTTTTGAGAACACATCAAATCCACAACCAATTTATGTAAAAGTTATTAATAATAATACAGTAAATAAATGTGAAGCTATAACTTCATTTAATTTAAGAGTTACTTTATTACCTGAACCAACTCCAAAAGATGGAGCAGTTTGTTTTGATCAAATTACAGGAAGTTTATTAAGTAATTATATTATAGATAGTGGTTTGAGTGCTTCAACTCATACTTTTGAATGGTATTTAAATTCTAGCACAACTCCAATTTTAGGCGCAACAAACAGCAATTATGAAGTATCTCTTCCTGGTAATTATTTTGTTGTAGCTACATCTAATTTGGCACCATTTTGTGTTTCAAAACCAAAGCTATCTGTAGTAATTAAATCTGAACCAGCAATAGCAACTGTTAGGGTTGAATATTCTTTTAATGAAAATATTCAAGTTATTGTAAATCCAAAAGGAATAGGACAATATAGATATCAAATTGATGATGAAATTTCACAATTAAGTAGTATTTTCATTAATGTTCAACCAGGAACACACAAAATAACAATAATTGATGAAAATGGTTGTGCTGATTTTATTTTAGAAGTAATAGTTTTAGATTACGTTAAATTTTTTACACCTAATGGTGATAACTATAACGATTATTGGAATATAAAGGGAATAAAAGATCAACCAAACGCAAAAATATTTTTATACGATCGTTACGGTAAATTCTTAAAACAATTGAGTCCAGAAAGTTTAGGTTGGGATGGAACTTACCGTGGGTATGAACTTCCATCAGACGATTATTGGTTTACAGTTTTTTATGTTGAAAACGGAGAAGATAAAGTATTTAAATCCCATTTTTCAATGAAGAGGTAATTTTTATTATTGTATTATTATTTTTTCCGCTGTCGCACTTGTCTATTTCAAATCTGTTTATACATTATTATTATGAAGGATAACATTATTGAAAACCCACAATTTTTAAATGGTAATGGGGTCAAAAATAGTTGGTAATTTTTCAATTTAGGTTGAAATAAATTATTGAAACAGTAATTTTATTTAGCAAAATATGATGTAGAGTACAATGAAAAATATAGATGTGATTAACCAAAAAAAAATTTTTCTATTGAAGAAAAATCGAAATAAATTATTTTCTCCTTGTAAGACTAAATTTGTTTTTCTTACTCAAAAAAAGTTAAAATAAATCAAATTTTATTTGTTTTTAAGCACAGTTCTTTGTTTGCTCTAGTTTTTTAATTTGATTTTGGTTTTCTCAATCTGTTGTTGATATTTCTTTTTTTCTAATTCACTCATTTTTCTTGGTAGTTTATATTTTGTGCAGAACTCGTCTATAGCTGTACTTAATTCTGAAGTTAAGTTAACTGAAGATTCCAATAAAATAAGTCCTTCGTTAAGTTTATTTTTATCGTATAATTTTGATTGATTCGGTTCATGTAAGAATATAATAATAGGCAAAATAAAACTGTCTAAAATTTTTTCATTATTTTCCAAGTATTTTATCGTTCTATTTTTAAGATTGATTTTATCGTCAACTTCTTCTAAGTTATTTACTAATTTTCTATTTGCTTTAAAAGTAGATTTACAATTCTTGTATTCGTTCATCGATAAACTATCGATATCTCCATCATTTAGAAGAGTTTTTATTTTATTGATTAATGGATTTATGCTATTGCTATCTACTTCGATAGAACTTTCTATAGAATTTTTAAAAACTAATTCTTTATTATTATTTTGTTGCGAGTAACAATAATTGTTTGTGATTAAAAATATAATAAATAAAAATATTGAATCTCTCATATGTTTCTTTATTTTCCGGTGATTTTTGCAAAATTACTGCCAACCAGTCTAAAGTACTATCTTTTTAACGTATTATCTTCCATTTTGGAAAGATAAGTCGCATCTTTTTAGTGTTATTTAATTTCAAATTTACACTTATTTTATAAATATTTACCAATCAATTACACTTCATCCATTAAATTCTACAATTCAGTAAGTAATAGTTTTTCAATAGATAGTATCAATGTAGTTTTACATCAGAATTAAAAAACAAAAACAATTTTAATCTTTTAAAAATTAGAAATTATGATCAAAATTATCACAACATTAGCATTATTATTTTGTACAAGTTTATTTTCTCAATCTCAGTATGAAAAAGGAATGGCAGAAGCCATAAAACTTTGGGGCGAAAATAAAAACACCGAAGCTTCAGCAGTATTTGAAAGAATTGCCTCTGCAGAAAAAGAAAATTGGTTGCCCAATTATTATGTAGCTTTAGTAAATGCAACAGCAGCTTTTCAAACTAAAGACAAACAAATTATAAATTCATTGCTTACAAAAGCTCAAACAGCATTGGATATTGAAACTGCTAAAGATGCTAATAATGTAGAACTTATGGTTGTACAATGTATGATTCACACTGCTTGGATAGTTTATGATCCAATGACAAACGGAATGAAATTATCGCCAGTTGTAAACGGAATTTATACCAAAGCTAGTTTTTTATCGCCAAATAATCCGAGAGTTATGTTTGGAAAAGCTGAATTTGAAATTGGAGGAGCAAAATATTTTGGAACAGATACCAAACCACTTTGTGCTCAAATTGAAAAATCTATCGAATTATTTGCTAATTTTAAACCAGAATCTCCATTTCATCCAACTTGGGGTTTAGAAAGAGCACAACAAGCATTAAAAGAATGTAAATAATTTAATTGCATTAATACTTATTGTAAAATGAACATTCTAAAAAACTTCCGTAAAACGTTATTCTTGACAATAATCATATTTGTTGTGATGCAAATTTTAAATCTAGTTTTAGGATATTCAATTCATTTTAATGGAAAACTTCTTATAAACTTTGCGTTTGTATCAATGTATACTTTTTCACTTACAATTGCTAACACGCTTTTTTTTAAATATTTAGATTCAGTTTTTAAAAAAAATAGATTTTCTAAGCCAAGATTGATAATTGGATTTATAGGTTCATTTTTGGTTTCCTTGTTTGTTATTTTTTTAATACGAATATTTGAGGAAGTAGTAGTAAATGATAATTCATTTCAGTCTTTTCTTGCCTCAGAAAAACCAGCTAATTATTTAGTAGCAATTATTATAACATTTTTTGTAACGCTTTCATTATATGCCTTTCATTTTTATAAAACCTACCAAGAAAATAAACTTAAAGAACAAAAAATTATTGCTGGTACAGCCAACGCGCAATTAGAAAGTTTAAAAAATCAAATAGATCCACATTTTCTTTTTAATAGTTTAAATGTTTTAAGTTCTTTGATAGAAGAAAATCCAGATAATGCTCAAAAATTTACAACTTCATTATCTAAAATCTACAGATATGTTTTAGAACAAAAAGACAAAGAATTGGTTACGGTTCAAGAAGAATTAGCATTTGCTAAAACCTATATGAATCTTTTAAAAATGCGATTTGAAGACAGTATTTCGTACGATGTTCCTTTAGATTATGATAATTTAGAAGCCAAAGTTGTTCCGTTATCGTTGCAATTATTACTAGAAAACACTATAAAACATAACGTTGTAAGTGAGCAAAAACCTTTACAGATTAAAATTTATATAAGAAATAATTACTTAGTAGTTGAAAATAATTTACAGAAAAAAGAAGTCCTACAAGATAGAAGAGGAGTTGGATTGCAAAATATTATTGAACGTTACAAATTATTATCTGAAAGAAAAGTAGTGATAGAAGAAAGCGAATCTTATTTTAAAGTTATGATTCCAATTTTAACCAAACAAATTGCCTTTATGGAAACTAAAAATGTATACAATGAAAATATGGCTTTTGTGAGAGCAAAAGAACGTGTTGAAAAACTGAAAGGTTTTTATGGAAATTTAATTTCTTACTGTTTTGTAGTTCCGATTTTGATAATAATAAATTTAAACACTTCTAAATTTCAATGGTTTTGGTTTCCTATGTTGGGTTGGGGTTTAGGTGTTACTTTTCATGCATTAGAAACGTTTGGATATGGAAAATCTTGGGAAGAAAAAAAGATTCGAGAAATTATGAATAAAGAGAATAATGTAACCAATAAATGGAGTTAGTTATGGAAACAAATGCAGCGTATCAAAGCTATTTAAAAGCAAGAAAACAAGTATCAGAAATAAAAGGATTTTATATTCATTTTGCATTTTTTCTTGTAGTAATGTCAGTATTAATTTATTTAAATCTAAGATATTCACCAGAAGTTTTATGGTTTACTTGGACAATGTTTGGTTGGGGAATTGGAGTGTTCTTTCACGCAAAAAAAGTATTTAATTTCTTTAGTTTTTTAGACAAAGAATGGGAAGAAAAAAAGTTAAAACAATTTATTGAAGAAGAAAATAAAAATATAAAAAGAAATGAATACAACTAATACTTTAGACGAAATTCGTTACAGTGAAGCTGCAAAACGAGTTAAAAAAATAAAAGGATTTTATACACATTTAATTGTATATATTGTCATTAATGTAATGATTGTAATTGTAAATATTCAAAATTTAAAACCTGGCGAAAGCTATTTTAAATTAGAAAATTTTTATACAGCTTTCTTTTGGGGAATTGGTTTAATGGCCGATTCGCTTTCTACATTTATGCCAACAATTATTTTTGGTAAAAATTGGGAAGAGAAAAAAATTAAAGAAATGATGGAGAAAGATAGAAATAGTAAATGGGAATAATTTTAAACTTAAACTACTTTTAAATATGGAATTACTTTTTAAAATTTTACTTTTTGTACACATTTTTGCTGGAGCAATTGGGCTTGTAAGCGGAACATTAAATATTATTAGAAAAAAAGGCGACAAAAAGCACAAATTAATTGGAAAGTTTTTCTTTTATAGTATGTTAATAAATGGAATTTTCGGAATGTTAATGACCATTCTTCATCCCAATTTATTTTTATTTATAATTGGAGTTTTTACAATTTATATGGTTGCGACGGCACAACGTTATTTGTCTTTAAAAGGAATTCCTAAAGGTCAAAAAGTACTTAAAATAGATTGGTTATTAAGTAGTACAATGCTTTTATTTGGACTTGGATTTATAATTTACAGCATACTTTTGTTTTTAAAATCTAATACTTTTGGTTTAGTTTTACTAGCTTTTGGAACAATTAGCATATTAATGGTTTTAGCAGATTTTAAAAATTATACTAATAAAATTACAGATAAAATTTTTTGGTTATTAGTTCATATTCAGCGAATGACAGGAGCATTTATTGCTGCAACTACAGCATTTTTAGTTGTAAATAATACGTATCTTCCATCGGTAATTGCTTGGCTTTTGCCATCAATACTCATAGTTCCATTAATTTTTATTTGGTCTAAAAAATACAAATCAACAAAATGAATATTATAATAATAGAAGACGAAAAACCAGCTGCAAGATTATTACAACGAAAGTTGGGAAAAATTGATGTAAAAGTAGCAGTAATGCTACATTCAGTAGAAGAAGCAATCAACTGGTTTTCAACAAATAATCATCCAGATTTAATTTTTCTTGATATTCAATTGTCTGATGGATTATCATTTGAAATATTTGAAAAAATAGACATTAAAAGCGCAGTAATTTTTACAACTGCTTATGATGAATATGCGTTGCAAGCTTTTAAACTGAACAGTATTGATTATTTGTTAAAGCCAATTGACGAAGAAGAATTAGAAATTGCAGTATCAAAATTTAAAGAGCGTTTTCCCAAAAAGGAAACCATTCAACTTGATTTTGATCTAATAAAAAAGATGTTTTCTAATCCTACAGAAACACAATATAAAAAACGTTTTACAATAAAGCTTGGACAACAATTAAAAATGATAAATATTGAAGATGTAGAATGTTTTTATAGCGAAAATAAAGGAACATATCTTCATACTTTTGAAAACAGAAATTATCTGTTAGACAACACATTAGAACAATTGGAGACAGAATTAAATCCAAAAGATTTTTACCGAGTTTCAAGAAAATTTATAATTCCGATGAAGTCGATAAAGGAAATTCAAATGCATTCCAATTCGAGATTGAAAGTAATTTTGCCAACTTACAAAGAAGACGAGGTGATTGTATCTAGAGAAAAAGTTCAAGATTTTAAAACTTGGTTGGGGTAATTTATTTTATATAAACTTTTCTAATTCCAATTAAAACAAAAATTAAAAGTGTATAAATTATAAAAAATGGAATTATAAATTCTATTAATCCTAAAGGTAACATAATTGCTATTATAAGTAATTGAAATCCAAGTCCATACACAGAAAGTAATGTCATAAACCAATTGGGAAATGTTTTAACTTTGTAAGCATCTTGATCTAAAAAATGTATAATTTTATCAAATAATCCATACACAACAGTATAAATTCCGAATAAAATATTTACAGATTGCTGACTTTCTCCAGGCAAAGCTTTTGGTGTTTTGTATTCAAATATTTTACTTGTTGTATCGCCACCAACTGATTTATTTCTAAGAATTACATAATAATAATTGTATAATGTTCCTTGCAATTGAATGCCTATAAATGCCAAAATTGTAAACCAAATTGTTGTTTTAGAAACATAGCAAATAGCCATAAAAAACATAAAATTTAGAATTATATCAAATACACTATCTAAATATCTTCCAGAATAGGATGGTGTATTTTTTAATCTAGCCAATTCTCCATCAGCAGCATCAATTATAGATTTTAAAACTATAAAAAAGGCAGCAAAAACATAATGATTGTCTAATATACAATATATTGCAAACAAGCCAGAAATGCCAAAAAGTAGTGTAACGTGAATTGGAGTAAAGCGCGTATCTTTTAATTGTGAGGCAAATAATCTTCCGAAAGTTCTACCATAATCTGATAAATCTAAAAATTTATCTTGAGCAGCAAGTTTAGACATTTAAGTTAAAACAAAAGTAATAGACAATATAGTCGAGCTGCAAATTTAAACTTTATTATTGATTTTACAATTTCTTAACATTCAACAATAGTTAAATTATTAAAATGAAATTTTATTGTATTTAAAATTTCTTAATTTCGTATTTTAAATATCTTAAAATCTATTTCAATGGCAACTCCAAGTTTAAAAATTATCGATGCTTTAAGAAAAACTGCAAACCAACTAGAAAACGGTCACCGTTATGAATGGGGAAATATGGGAAGTTGCAACTGCGGAAATTTGGCACAAACAGTTACTACTTTTTCTCGTGCCGAAATTCAGAAATATGCTTTAGAAAAACGTGGCGATTGGTCAGAACAATTGGTAGAATATTGTCCAACTTCTGGTTTTCCAATGGATTTAATTATTGAAAAAATGATCGATTTCGGATTTTCTAAACAAGATTTACGTCATTTAGAATGGCTTTCAGATACTGAAATTTTATCGCAACTTGAAGATAATAAACATTTAAATAGAAATTTAAAATCGGATACGATTTTATATATGAAAACTTGGGCTACATTATTAGAAAATAAATTGATTGATGCAATCGTGTTGCCAAGTTTTGAAATTAAACCTACCGATTTAATTTTAGAAGTCGTTTAAACTTATTCTTCTTTGCAATTTAAAATAAAATTTAATTTTACATTATCCGATAAAACCATGCTGCTTCCACCAACTTTATAGGTTTTTCTGTTTAGTTGTAAAGTTCCTTTTATAGTTAGAATTGCATCTTTATTAGAAACTGTAACTTCAAATTCTACTGGTTTTGTAATACCTTTTATAGTTAAATTACCATTGATTAAAAATTTATTTAATCCAATTTTTTTTGTAATTTTAGTACTTGTAAATGAAATTAATGGAAATTTTTCTACACTAAAATAGTCTTCTTTTTTTAAATGTTTGTCTCGTTCTTTATTATCAGTATTTACCGTATTTGAATTTATAGAAAGAGTAATTTCTGATTTTTCTATGTTTTTAGAATCAAATAAAATAGTTCCTTTTACTCCAGAAAAAGTACCATCTACAGTTAAACCAAAATTTTTAATGGCAAATTTAATTTTGCTATCAGTATCTGTTGCAACAAATTTTTGTGCTGTTAAAGTATTTGCCATAAGTACAATAAGTATAAATAATTTAATTGATTTCATTTTTTGTTTTAGATTTACTTTCTAAAAAAATATAAAACTGAACTCCAAAAAGAAGTGATGCAATTACTAAATGAATTGGTTGCGAAGTATATGGAAAATCTTGATAATACATTGCCATTCCAGTTATAATTTCAATTGCAATTAATACAATTACCCAATTAACTTTCGCAAATCCTAAACCTAATTTTCTATTTTGAATAAATAAATATAAATTCAAAATTAGAATTAAAATAGAAAAAGAACGATGCACATAAAACGACAATGTTGGATTTTGCAATACTAAATGCATTTGATTATAACCTAACATTTTTACTTGGTCGTCTACATACTGACGAACTTGTGTACCAAGAATTATTTGAAAAAGTGTTAAAACTAATGTAACAAGAACTATTATTTTAAACTTTTTTTCAAATATAAAATGGGAAACTTTTCCTGATGATTTTTTTATAATATAAAGTAAAACTGCTACAATAATTAGCGCAACAACCATGTGAATTGTAATTTTTACAGGATTTAAAACCGAATACACAACACGTGCTCCAAGCCAACCTTGAAATCCCATTAACACAACGGTTAACCATGAAAATAAAGTAATATTCTTATTAGATTTCCAAAACCATAACGAAAAAATTGCCATTATAAAAACTACAACTCCAGCCAACGCACCAATTAATCTGTTGATGTATTCTATCCAAGTTTCTACTGCGTTAAAAATGGCATAATCGTGTTTTGTATACAATCGCCATTGACTTTCGTCAAATGTTGTAGAAGTTGTAAAATCACTTTTTGCAACTAATAATTTTTCATCTTTTATTACAACTTGACCTTCTTTAAAAGTTTTATTTGGTGTCCAAGTAAGTGCTGCAATATCAGTTGGAGGAATATAATATCCAAAACATTTTGGCCAATCTGGACAACCCATTCCAGATCCTGTCATTCTAACCAAAGCACCAGCAACAATTACTAAATACACTAATATTAATGCAATTTTGACTGATTTTGTAAAGTATTTTTTCATTTTTAAACTTCTAATCCTTTTTATTTACTGCAAAATTAAGTATAAAATTAAGATATAAAGAATAACATTTGTTAATGATTTATTTATTTTCTTGTCAAGTTGTCAAATAAAATTTATATTTGTTGTAATAAAAGGTTAAAGTTATGAAAACTATGACAGTTGGCGAATTTAAAACGCATTTTTCTGAGGTAATTGAACAGGTTAAAAAAGGTGAAGAAATTGCGGTTACGTATGGCAAGAAAAAAGAAATTATTGGATATTTTAAACCCAAAGTGAAAGCTTTAAAAAGAGAAAGAAGCGTTGGATTGTTTGATAAAATGGAAGGTTATTTTATGGCTGATAATTTTTGTGAAACAACCGAAGAAGAGTTTCCAATAAACGATTTACCATTATGAGCAATTATTTATTAGACACACATGTAGCTCTATGGTTGTTATTTGATGTAGATAAAATTCCAAATTCAACTTTGCAAGAAATTAAAAATTTAGATAATGAAATTTATATTAGTGCTGTAAGTTTTTGGGAGATTTCTATAAAATATTCTTTAAATAAACTTGATTTAAATAAATTAAATGTTTCAGAATTACCCCAAATATTTAAAGAACAAGGTTATAAATTATTGCCATTAAATGTAGATGATACAGCTTCTTTTTGGGAATTAAAATCAGTTTATCATAAAGATCCTTTTGATAGGATTTTAATTTGGCAAGCTATAAAAAACAATTTTACTTTAATATCTAATGATGTAAATATGAGTCCTTATAGAACTGAAGGTTTGCAGTTAATATGGTAATTATTGTATAATTTTTAATCCCATTTTTTCTGCACGTTCCAACACTAACTCATAAGCAGCTTGATAATCATTAGGTATTTTTCCATCAAGTATGGCTTGTTTTACAGCTTCTTTTAAAACTCCAATCTCTCTTGATGGTTTTAAGTTAAAAAGTTCCATAATTTGTTCGCCAGAAATTGGTGGTTGAAAATTTCTAACATGATCGCGTTCTTCAACTTCAACTATTTTTTTTCTAACAGTAGTAAAGTTTTCGTGATAAAGTTTAAATTTTTTAGAATTTTTGGTAGTAATGTCTGCTTCGCAAAGTGTCATTAAATTTTCTACATCTTCTCCTGCATCGAAAACTAATCTTCGCACAGCAGAATCTGTTACCATATCTTCTGCAATAATTATTGGTCTAGAACTCATCATAACCATTTTTTGAACAAATTTCATTTTGTTATTCAATGGCATATGCAATCGTTCAAAGATTTTTTTTACCATTTTTCCGCCAAGAAATTCGTGTCCATGAAACGTCCAACCTTGTTTATTATTAAACTTTTTAGTTGGTGCTTTTCCAATATCATGTAATAATGCCGACCATCTTAACCAAACATCATCAGTATTTGGACAAATGTTATCAACAACTTCTAATGTGTGATAGAAATTATTTTTATGAGTTTGACCTTCAATTTCTTCAACATTATTTAGCGCAGTCAATTCGGGCAAAATAAAATCTAAAAGTCCTGTTTTGTATAAAAGTAAAAAACCAACAGAAGGTTTTTCGGTTAATAAAATTTTATTCAATTCATCTACAACTCGTTCTCCAGAAATTATTTTTATTCGTTCAGCATTTTTTGTAATAGAATTGAGTGAATCTTCTTCAATTTTAAAATTTAATTGCGCTGCAAATCGAATTCCGCGAAGCATTCGTAAAGGATCATCAGAAAAAGTTATGTCTGGATTTAAAGGAGTTTTTATTGTTTTATTTTCTAAATCTAAAATTCCATTAAATGGATCTATTAGTTCGCCATAATTTTCTTTATTTAAAGAAAAAGCTAAGGCATTTATAGTAAAATCTCTGCGGTTTTGATCGTCTTTTAGCGTTCCGTTTTCTACTACAGGATTTCTACTTTCTTTATTGTATGATTCTTTTCTTGCTCCAACAAATTCGATATCAATGTCTTGAAATTTTAGCATTGCTGTGCCATAAGTTTTAAAAACTTGTACTTTTGGTTTTTTAGGAAGCATTGATGCTACTTTTTGCGCCAATTCAATTCCGCTTCCAACAGCAACAATATCGATATCTTTTTTAGATTCTCTTTCTAATATAAAATCTCTAACAAAACCACCAATAACATAACTATCAATAGAAAGTTCTTGACTTGCTTGTGCAATTATTTTAAATATTGGATTGTTTAATGCTTTATTATAGTTCATTTATTTTCTTAAAACTTTAACTTGAGAATCGTTGGTCAACTTAATAATAGTTGATGGTTTTCCAGCAATTCTATCTTGATGTAAATTTACAACATAGTCTACACCTTTAATAATTTCTTGCGAAATATCTTTAAAAGCTATAGGAGTTGGTTGACCAGAAATATTAGCCGATGTAGAAACTAAAGGTTTTTTCATTCGTTCTAAAAGTTTAAAACAAAATGGCTCTTTTACAACTCTAATTCCAAGAGATTTATCTGTTGCAATAATATTAGCAGCAACATTTCTTGGGTTATCAAGAATTATTGTAGTAGGATTTTCAGATAAATCCATAATTTGCCATGCTACTTCTGGAATTTCTTTAAAAATATTATACATCATTTTTTCGCCATTAATAAGTACAATCATACTTTGAGTTTCGGCACGTTTTTTTAATGCGTAAATTTTGGCAACAGCTTCAACATTAGTAGCATCGCAACCAATTCCCCAAACAGTATCTGTTGGATAAAGAATAATTCCTCCGTTCTGAATTACTTCAAATGCTTTGTGTATTTCGGTGTTGATATCCATTAAATATCTATTTATTTAATACAAATTTAAAGATATATAAATAAATTTCAGATTATTTTTTACTTTTGTTTTTAAATATATTTTAATGTTTTATAAAATTAAAGTAGGATTTTTAGTTTCTTATGATTATAAATTCTTATATAACTCAATACCATTGGTTTATGATTACGTCGATACTATTTATTTAGCTATCGATGTAAATAGAAAAACTTGGTCAGGCGAACTGTTTACTATAGATATTTTATTTTTCAATTTTATTACTAAATTAGATAAACATAAAAAAATTATAATATATGAAGATGATTTTTATAATAGTGAATTAACACCTATTGAAAATGATACAAGAGAAAGAAATATGTTGTCTAAAAAAATCGGTAAAAATTGTTGGAACTTGCAAATTGATGCTGATGAATATTTTATGGATTTTGCTCAAGTTTCAAGATTTTTAAGAAAGAATAGCTTTTTACTTTCAAAACCAAATCATAATCCAATTAATTTAAAAGCAAAATGGATTACTATATTTAAGAAGACTGAAAATGGTTATCTTTATATTGACAATGATGAAAGTTTTTCTTTCGCAACAAATCAAATTGAGAAGTATTATTTTGCAAGAAATGTTAATCCTTCAATTAGAAATTTGCAAACAAATTTTATTGCACTACATCAATCTTGGGCAAGAGATTCTGAAGAAATATTATTCAAAATTAATAATTGGGGACACAAGTATGATTTTGATAGGAAAGCATATTTTAAATTTTGGAAAAATTTAAATGAGGATAACTATAAAGATTGTAATTCATTTCATTACTATTTAGATGATGCTTGGGATTCTTTAAAATATATTGCTTGTGGTGACATTTCAGAATTTATAGAAATTTTTAAATCTAAAGTTATAACAGACGATGTAAAAGTTCCTACAAGATTTTACAAAAAATATCTAAAAAATTTATTTTTATTAAAAAGAAATTAATTAAACTTCTATATTCAAAATTTTAATGTTAGTAAACGATTTTTTTATCATTTCATTTCTTTAATTTCAACATTTCTTTTATTAAATTATAATCATGTTGTTGTAAAGATATTCTTGAATTACTGTAATTAAATCTTTTTTTATACAATCCTAAAAAATATTTTTTCTTTTTGATGTCTTTAATAGCATAATCAATTTGGTAATCCTTTAACTTATTTGCTGTGAAAACATGAATGTTACTATTTCTACAATAATAGTTTTTATTGAAAAGTTTAGCAATACATTTCATTGAGTCAATAGTATAAAATGCAATATGTTGCCCTGTTTCTTCGGTTAAATACCACCAATTTTCAATGTCAGAAATGTTTTCTGAAACCAATTCGGTTGAAAAAATTGCATTATCTGCATATTCGAAAACGGCTTTAATTTCCTCTAATGGATTATTAAAATGTTCTAAAACTTCAAATCCAGTTACAACATCAAATTTTTCTATGTTAGAGTCTTTAATATCAAAGTGTTTTGCAAAAATATTTTCGCAATAATCATCTTGATTGTAATAATTATAACCTGCATCTCTCATTAATCTTGTAAAAGCACCATAACCACCAGCATAATCAAGAAAATTTTTTGCATCAGGAAAACAACAATCAATTACCATAGATATATCTTTTTTTAATAAATTATTTCGCCCTAATAATCCTATATCTAATGATGTTATTGCTGATGTGTATGCTTCACTCAACCAAAACGGTTCATCAGTATGCATAAAAGAACAATTTGTGCACTTATAATAACTAGTTTTATATTTTTGAAGAATTACTTTTTCAAATAATTTTTCAGAATTATTTTTACAGATTTTACATTTCATACTAAATATTATTTTGTTTTAAAAAGGAATCTTTTATTTGTTTAAAAAATTATCTTTGTAACATTTTTGAATCTTCAAATCTACTTACAATATTGTAAATATAAAAGAATGTAATGAAAATAGTTTTAGATCCACAGATATTTAATGATCAAAAATTTGGAGGAATATCAAGGTATTTCGCTGAAATTTATAAGTACATAAAAACAGAAGATTCAGCCAATGAAATTGAACTTCCACTTATTTTTTCTGAAAATTTTCATATTAAAGATTCAATAGAAAATAAACATTCTTTATTTTATTTTTTATCGCTCAAGTTTCCTTTTTTTAAAAAAAAATATTTAAGGAAAACTAAGAAAAAAAATATTAAATTAGCAATAAAAATATTGCAAATACAAGATTATGATGTTGTAGTTCCAACCTATTACAATCCTTATTTTATTGATTTAATTGGTAATAAACCATTCGTTTTGACAGTTTATGACATGATACATGAAGTTTTCCCTCAATATTTTGTAGAGGATTTATATACTGTTAAAAATAAAAAAATATTAATAGAAAAAGCCAATAAAATTATTGTAATTTCTCAGAGTACTAAGAAAGATATTATAAAATTTTATCCTGATATTGATGCTACAAAAATTGAAATTATATATTTGGCTCAAAGTATTGATACAATTAATAGTGTGAAAGTTGATTTACCTAAAAAATACATTTTATTTGTTGGAAATAGAGATATATACAAAAATTTTATTTTTTTTATAAAAGCTATTGCAAGTACACTTAGAGAAAACCGTGATTTATTTGTTGTATGTGCAGGAGGAAATCATTTTCACAGTAAAGAAAAAAAATTACTTGAAGAATTAGATATTTTTAAACAAGTAATTCAACAGAATTTTGAAGATAATGAATTATCATATTATTATTCAAATGCGCAATGTTTTGTTTTTCCTTCTGAATATGAGGGTTTTGGTATTCCTGTATTAGAATCAATGGCTTGTGGTTGTGCAGTTGTCTTAGCAAATCACAGTTCTTTTCCAGAAGTTGCAGGAGATGCAGGTGTTTATTTTGAATTAAATAATGAATTAGATTTAAAAAATAAAATTGTATTATTATTAAATGATGAAAGTTATAGAACACAGATTATCCAAAAAGGATATCTACAAGTAGCAAAATTTAGTTGGAAAAAAACAGCTCAAGAATGTTTGGCATTATTTGAAAAAACAGTAAAAGAATGTTAAATAAAAAAGCAATAATTACTGGAATTTCAGGTCAAGACGGCGCTTATTTAGCTAAATTGTTATTAGATAATGATTATGAAGTTTTAGGATTAGTTAGAAACATAAATGTCGTTAATTATTTTGGTTTAGAATATCTAAAAATTAAAGATAAGGTAGCAATATTAGAGTGCGATTTACTAGACATCAATAAATTACATGATGTTATATTTGATTTTAATCCTACAGAAATTTATAATTTAGCCGCTCAAAGTTCTGTTCACTACTCTTTTAAGTTTCCAATTGAAACATTTCATTTTAATACAATAAGTGTATATAATTTATTGGAAACAATAAAAAAAATTAATAACGAAATTAAATTTTATCAAGCTAGTAGTAGTGAAATGTTTGGACGAGTTAATAATCTTCCAATTAGTGAAAATAGTATATTGCATCCATTAAGTCCGTATGCAATTTCAAAAGCTTCGGCTCATTTTACATGTATTCATTACAGAGAAAGTTACAATATGCATATAAGTTGTGGTATACTATTTAATCATGAATCCTATTTAAGACAAGATACTTTTTTTGTTAAAAAAATTATTCGAGAAAGTATTAAAATAAGCAAAGGTGAACAAAAAGAATTATTGGTTGGAAATATTGATATTAAAAGAGATTTTGGATATGCACCAAAATATGTCGAAGCAATGTTTTTAATGATGCAACAAGAAATACCATCTGATTATTTAATTTGTTCTGGAAAATCTATAGCTTTAAGAGATTTAATTTATTATGTTTTTGAAAAATTAAATATTCCTAAAAATTTATGTATAGTAAGTAAAGAATTATATCGACCAGCAGAAATTGAAGATATGTATGGCGATAATACTAAGGCAAAAACAACCTTGAATTGGAATTATAATTTAGCTATTTTTGAAACATTAGATTTACTAATAGAAGAAGAAATTAAAAATATAAATTAAAAAATAGATTAGAAAAATGAAAGTAGCATTAATTACAGGAGTTACAGGTCAAGATGGAGCTTATTTATCGGAACTATTATTGTCTAAAGGATATATGGTTCACGGTATAAAAAGAAGAAGTTCCTTGTTTAATACTCAAAGAATTGATCATATTTATGAAGATCCACATATTAATAATCAACATTTTAAATTGCATTATGGCGATTTAAGTGATTCTACTAATTTAATACGAATTATTCAAGAAACTCAACCAGATGAAATTTACAATTTAGGAGCAATGAGTCATGTTAAAGTTAGTTTTGATATGCCAGAGTATACAGCAAATGCAGACGGAATTGGTACTTTAAGAATACTAGAAGCAGTTCGATTATTGAATTTAACTAAAAAAACCAAAATTTATCAAGCATCAACATCAGAATTGTATGGATTGGTTCAAGAAGTTCCTCAAAAAGAAACAACTCCATTTTATCCACGTTCGCCATATGCAGTTGCTAAAATGTATGCCTATTGGATTACTGTAAATTATAGAGAAGCATATAACATGTTTGCTTGTAACGGAATTTTATTTAATCACGAAAGTCCGTTAAGAGGTGAAACATTTGTTACCCGAAAAATAACAAGAGGTATTGCTCAAATGGCTATGGGAATGCAAGAAACCCTTTTTATGGGAAATATAGATTCTAAAAGAGATTGGGGTCACGCAAAAGATTATGTTGAGGCAATGTGGTTAATTTTGCAACAAGATGAACCCGAAGATTTTGTAATTTCTACAGGAATTACTACAACTGTTAGAGAATTTATTATAATGGCATTTAATGAAGTAGGAGTAACATTAGAGTTTTCTGGAACAGGTGTAAATGAAATTGCTATTGTAAAAGCAGTGTCAAATTTAGATTATGCTTTTAAAGTGAATCAAGTGGTAATTAAAATCGATCCTAATTATTTTAGACCAACAGAAGTCGAATTATTAATTGGTGACAATACTAAAGCTAAAAGTAAATTAAATTGGGAACCAAAATATACTTTATTTATGTTGGTACAAGAAATGATGAAAGCAGATATTTCATTATTTAAAAAAGAAAAATTTTACAAAGAAAATAATGATGGAACTAAATTCTAAAATTTATATAGCTGGACATCAAGGAATGGTAGGAAGTGCCATACTATTAAATTTAAAAAATAAAGGTTATAAAAATTTAATAGTTAAAACTTCTTCAGAGCTTAACTTAATTAATCAAAATGACGTTGCGGTTTTCTTTGAAAAAGAAAAACCTGAATATGTGTTTCTTGCTGCTGCAAAAGTTGGAGGAATAGTAGCCAATAATACTTACAGAGCAGACTTTATTTATAATAACTTGATGATTCAAAATAATGTAATACATTCTAGTTATTTAACTAAAGTTAAAAAATTATTATTTTTAGGTTCCTCTTGTATTTATCCAAAAAATGCAATTCAACCAATGAAAGAAGAATATCTTTTAACTGGTTTATTAGAAGAAACAAATGAACCCTATGCAATTGCCAAAATTGCAGGTATTAAAATGTGTGATGGTTATAGAGATCAATATGGTTGTAATTTTATATCAGTTATGCCCACTAATTTATACGGATTTAATGATAATTATGATTTGGTAAATTCACATGTTTTACCTGCTTTGATAAGAAAATTTCATGAGGCAAAGATTAATAATTTAAATGAAGTTATTGTTTGGGGAACAGGAAATCCGTTAAGAGAGTTTTTACATGCAACAGATATGGCTGATGCATGCGTGTTTTTAATGCAAAACTACAATGATAAAGGATTGATAAATATTGGTTCTGGAGTAGAAATTTCTATTAAAGATTTAGCATTTTTAATTAAAGAAATTACAAATTATGAAGGTGAAATTATATTTGATAGCACTAAACCGGACGGAACTTTAAGAAAATTAATGGACAGCAGTAAATTACAAAATCTTGGTTGGAAACATACTATTGAATTAAAAAATGGAATAAATGAAATTTATAATTATAAATATCTAATTAAATGATTAAATTCTCAATAATAACAATAAATTTTAATAATAAAAATGGTTTAAACGATACTATTAAAAGTGTATTTGAACAAAGTTTTAGTAATTATGAATTTATTATTATTGATGGTAATAGTACAGATGGTAGTAAAGAATTATTGGAAATACATAAAGAAAAATTTGCCTTTGCAGTATCAGAACCAGATTTGGGAATTTTTAATGCAATGAATAAAGGAATAAAAGTTGCCAAAGGTTCATATTTATTTTTTCTTAATAGTGGTGATAGCTTTAATGATGAATTGACATTGAGTAATGTTAATCAATTAATTGAAGATAAATTTGATATTTGTTATGGTAATTTAACCTATTTAAACGTAAAAAATAGTTGGGACCATTGGAAGTTTCCAAAAAATTTATCTTTAGCATTTTTTATTAATTATAGTTTGCCCCACCAAGGAAGCTTTATAAAAAAAGAACTTTTTGAAACAATAGGATTATACAATGAAAATTTAAAAATCTCCTCTGATTGGGAGTTTTTTTTAAAAGCAATTATAATAAATAATGCATCTTACAAACATATTGATATTATTGTGTCAAAATATGATATGAACGGAATTTCATCAAATGTGAATAATGAAAACTTAGTAAAAAGTGAAAAAAAACTTGTACTTAATAATTTTTTTCCATTAATAGCCGAAGATTATTTAATTATAGAGGAATTAAATTCTAAAAGAATTAAGAACATTCTTTATATTAAAAAATTTAAATTTGCTTGGAAATTACTAAAAGGTTTTTCTAATATATTATTGTTATTTTTACCTAAAAAAAGTGAATAATATAGTGTTTAATAAAATGATTTTATGAATATTTTTTCAATAATTACCATAAATTATAATGACAAATTTGGTCTTGAAAAGACTATTAAAAGTGTAGTAAATCAAGATTATAAAGATTTTGAGTTTATTATAATTGATGGTGGTAGCACTGATGGAAGTGTTTCAGTTATTGAAAATTATCAATCTCAAATTCAATATTGTATTAGTGAAAAAGATTCAGGTGTTTATAATGCTATGAATAAAGGAATAAAAGTTGCAAATGGAGAGTTTGTACTTTTTATGAATAGTGGCGATATTTTTAACAATAATAATGTTTTAACACAAGTTATTCCTCATTTAAATAAAGATTATGACATTTATTATGGCGATAATTATAAAGTTAAGAATGAACATAAAAGAAAAAAAACCTATCCAGAAAAATTGTCTTTTTCTTTCTTTTATTCAAGTTCAATCAATCATCAATCTACATTTATAAGAAAAAAATTATTTCATAAATATTTTTTTTATAACGAAGAATATAAAATCGCATCAGATTGGGAGTTTTTTATTT
Source organism: Flavobacterium sp. (assembly GCF_043760115.1). Taxonomy (GTDB): domain Bacteria; phylum Bacteroidota; class Bacteroidia; order Flavobacteriales; family Flavobacteriaceae; genus Flavobacterium. The sequence continues at coordinate 14,729 of NZ_JAYUPK010000155.1, read as the reverse complement.
ATACAATATGTAAAATGAATGTACCATATAAATATCTTGGTGTAACAATTTGTGATTATGATTTTACAGGAATTTCTTCGTCGGACAAATTTAGAAACCTATCAAAAGAAGAAAAAGCAACAACTATTAAAAAATATTTTCCTTTATTTGAAAAGGATTATGAAAGTTTACCCCTGTTGACCTCAAAACGCATTCAGCAGGTTGTTCATATCCAGAAGTTTCCAATGGCTTGGAAAGTGCTAAAGGCATTCATAACTGTGATTCTTATATTCATTTCAAAATTAAAACGATGAAAAAAATTCAAGTAGGATTTCTAATGTCTTATGACTATGAATTGTTAAAAAAATCAATTCCACCAGTTTATGAACTTGCTGACACTATTTTTTTAGCATTAGATCATAAAAAGCGAACTTGGTCAGGAAATTATTTTGAGGTTGATACTAGTTTTTATAAATGGATAAAAGAAATAGACGTCAAGAATAAAATTGAAATTTATGAAGACGATTTTTACGTTTCATCTCTTGAAGGAATGCAAAATGATACTCGCGAACGTTTTATGTTGGCCAATAAAATGGGAATTGGAAATTGGTTAATTCAAGTTGATTCGGATGAAATTTTTATTGATTTTAAAAAATTTGTTAAAAAATTAAGAAAATATGATTCTTTTTTAGATAATCCTAAAAGTAATCCTATTCAATTTGCCGGTTTTCATATTAATGTTTACAAGTATTTAGATGAAGGAATGTTATATATAAATAAGCCAACAAAACTTCTTTTAGCAACTAATTATCCCAATTATAAATATGCTAAAAATACTAAATCTAGAATTATATATGATGACACTTATATTCTTCATGAAGGTTTGGCTCGTACAGAAGAAGAATTGTTATTAAAATTAGACAATTGGAGTCATAAACATGATATTAATGCCACTTTTTTAGAAAAATGGAGAATGGCAAATAAAGATAATTATCATGAAATTAAAGATGTTTTCTATTTAGATGCTTCCATTTGGCCTGAACTTGGCTATTTTCCTACTTCAAATTTAGATGCTATTAAGGAAATGCTTTATGATGATTCAAGTTTAGCTATTTCTAAAACTAAAATACTATCAAAAAACTTTGGACAATGGTTTAAACATTTATTCAAAAAAAAGAAATCATATTTCGAACCTTATTTTATTAAACATTCATGAAACCAACTACTGCTTTATTAATTTCAACTTACAATTGGACTGAAGCGCTCACAGTTGTATTAACAAGTGTTTTAAAGCAAACTGTATTGGTTGATGAAATTTTAATTGCAGATGATGGCTCTCTTTCTGAAACAAAATTAATTATTGAAGAGTTTAAAAAACTATCTTCTGTGCCAATTATTCATTTTTGGCAAGAAGATAAAGGATTTAGAAAATCAAAAATTCTTAATAAAGCAATTATTGGTTCTAATGTGGATTATATAATTCAAGTTGATGGAGATTGTATTTTGCATCCAAAATTTGTAGAAGACCATTTAGCATCGCTTGAAAAAGGCATTTATCTTTACGGTTCAAGAGTAAATATACTACCCAATTTTGTTTCCAAAGTTTTAAAACAAAAAATTACTTATTTTACTATTTTTTCCAAAGAGATAAAAAACAAAACAAGAACTATTCATTTTAGATTTTTAGCTAATTTTAGTAAATCCCATTATTCTATATCAAGTAAGTTTAGGGGTTGCAATGTATCTTTTTGGAAATCAGATTTCATAGCGGTTAATGGTTATAATGAAGATTATGAAGGATGGGGAAGAGAAGATTCAGATTTAGTAATTCGTATGGGAAATAATGGTATAAAAGCGAAGCGACTAAGGTATACAGGAATTGTTTATCATATTTATCATAAAATAAATTCTAAGCATAATTTTGAATTAAATGATAAAATTCAAAATCAAACAATTGAAAATAAAGTGACTTTTATTAAAAATGGAGTAGATAAGTATATTTAATTCAATCAATTTTTCTATACTTCATCCACAATTGCAAGTATCTTTTAAATACCGAAAATGAATGAACATAAGCCAAAATAAATCCTTCTTTACCATCTAAAATACCAAGCCGAAAGTAAAATTGCCATATAAAACGGTACAAAGGTCTAAAGAAAAAGTGATAACAATTGGGCTTTATTTTTTGTAAATATAAATTTTCTGCTTGTAACTTGCTATATAAATTAAGCTTATCGTTATAATTATCAAAGTTTTTATAACTATAATGATTTAATCCATTTTTAAAAATTCCAATTTTTCCAATTGCAGCAACTTCTTCGTGAACTAAATTACCATTGTATTTGCAATATTTTTTATTAAACAATCGTACCGCTTTATCCTTTTGCCAACCACCATATTTTATTCTTTTTCCTAAAAAAAAGAAATTTCTTTTTACATAATAGGCAACTTTGTTATTAGGATTTTGAACAGCTTGTATAATTTCTTTTTCTAAATCTTTTGTAATTATTTCATCTAAATCAAAAAATACAATCCAATCATTTTTAGCTTTACTAATAGCAAAATTTCTTTGACTAGAAAAATTTTCGAAATCTTTATTTATAATTGTAATATTGTATTTACTTGCAATTGAGATAGTTGCGTCTGTACTTTTAGAATCTACCAAAATGATTTCATCGGCAAACGAAAGACTTTCAATATATCTTTCAATATTTTCTTCTTCATTAAATGAAATTGCAAGTGCAGTTATTTTGGGCAAAATAGTATTTTCAGACATAGATTATGTTCAAATATCTAGCAAATATAGTACATTTACATTTATTTTATAAGAAATTATTCTTACGAAAATGTAATTTTTAAAATAACCACAAGTGGCTAGATTACCAATTTTAATGTATCACAATGTTGTTACCAATTCTAGTTTGAGTTTTGGTTTATCCATTTGTACAGAAAAATTTGAAGAGCAATTAAAGTATTTACAATCTAAAAAGTATACTTCTTTTTTTGTTTCAGAACTTGAAAATCGAACTGAAATTCCCCAAAAAAGTATAGTATTAACCTTTGATGATGTTACTGAAAATCAATTGTCTAATGCTGTTTTATTATTAGAAAAATACAATTTTAAAGCTACTTTTTTTATACCATTTTCATACATTGGAAAAACTGATTTGTGGAATAAAGATGTTAATTATTCTCCTGAAAAAATCATGACAATTGAGCAATTAAAATCTTTAGATTCTAATTTTATTGAGTTGGCACACCATTCATTTGAACATAAAAAATACTCTGAATTATCTGTTGAAGAAATTCAAACAGATTTTGATAATAGTTTTAAAACTATATCTGATAATAATTTAAAAGTATATGCTGCGTTGGCTTATCCTTATGGAAACTATCCTAAAAAAGGAGTTGAAAAAGCTAATTTTTTTCAAATTTTAGAACAAAATAATATAAAATTTGCCTTTAGAATTGGTAATAGAGTTAATAAATTTCCATTTAAAGATAAATTTGAAATTATGCGAATTGATGTGAAAGGTGAAGAAAGTTTGACAAAGTTTAAACTTAAATTAAAGTTTGGTAAACTTAAATTATTTTAATTTTTTATCTATTAAAATCATTTTTACATATCTAGAAAATACTCCATAAGCATCAATATATGCTACTGCAAGTCCTGGAATTCCATCAAGAAAACCTCTTCTAATAATATAGGTATGAAAAAATCTGTAAAAAGGTTTAAAAATTAAATGAAAGTAGGTTGCTTTTTTGTTTTTATCGGTTTCCATTTTTGCTTGAAACCAAGCATAAGAATCTTTCTTTTTAATATAATGAAACAAACCTTTATAGGTGTAATGCAACATAAAATTCTTTAAAATTCCAACTGTTCCTTTATGAATTAATTTCTCATGAACCAATCCTTCAAAATATACAGAATCATTTTTAACCAGTCTAACTACTTTATTTTCTGTGTGATATAAAAATCTATTCATATAAAAATGAGGAAAACGAATTTTATAAGCTTCGTTTTTAGGTTTTTCTATTGTATCTAGAATTTCAATCTTTAATCTTTCAGTAACTCGTTCATCTGCATCTAAAAATAATATCCAATCACTTTTAGCATGATTAATTGCTGCATTTTTTTGATTAGAAAAATTATCAAATTTTCGTTTTATAATTTCACAATTGTAGGTAGAAGCAATTTCTAATGTTTTATCATCGCTAAAAGAATCTACTATAACTATTTGATTTGCAAACGAAACCGACTCAAGACAATCCTTGATGTAATTTTCTTCGTTATAAGTAGGAATGATAACAGTTATAGTTTGCATAGCCATTTTGGTGTACATCAAACATAAAAAAAATATTTTATCTTTGCAACGTAATGAAGAAAGATATTTCAATAATTATTAGTACTTATAATTCACCAAATTGGTTGACCAAAGTTTTGTATGGTTACAACACACAAACCTTTAGAAATTTTGAAGTTATTATTGCCGATGATGGATCAGATAATCGAACAAAAGAGTGTATTGATAAACTTAGAAAAGAAGTTTTTTTTGACATAATTCACGTTTGGCATGAAGACAATGGTTTTCAAAAAACAATAATTTTAAATAAAGCAATTTTATCTACTACAACCAGTTATATTTTAATGTCTGATGGAGATTGTATACCAAGAGAAGATTTTGTAGAGCAACACATTAAATTTAGAGAAGAAGGTCATTTTATTTCTGGTGGATATTTTAAATTGCCATTAGAATTGTCTAATAAAATTGATAAAAAATCTATTTATTCTGGTAAATGTTTTGAGCTTGATTGGTTAAAAAATAACGGAATTAAACCATCTTTTAAGAATAATAAAATTGCTGCTAATGGTTTAAGAAGTTGGTTTTTAAATCTTGTAACACCAACAACACCAAGCTGGAATGGTCATAATGCATCGGGTTGGAAACAAGATTTTCTATCTGTAAATGGTTTTGACGAACGTATGCAATATGGTGGAGAAGATAGAGAATTTGGAGAACGATTGGTAAATTTTGGCATTAAACCCAAACAAATTAGATATTCTACAGTTTGCATACATTTAGATCACGAACGTGGTTATGTAAAACCAGAAATGATTGAAAAAAACTTAAAAATTAGAATAGAAACTAAAAAGCTTAATAAAACTTGGACCGAGTTTGGAATTAAAAAAGAGTTACAAGAACAATTGTAATGCAAAAGCATTTTTTTCTTCTTTACTTATCGAGAATGTAATTGAATTTTCGTTTTTAAATTCAGAAATTTTAATAATTTCATTTAATGAAATTTCTTTTAAATAATTCATTTCTAAGGTTTTAATTGATTTTTTTTCAATAATTTCAAAAAAAATAGTATCTAAACACCATTCTAAATATTTTACACTATTGGCATGATTTACAATATCTAAATCTGACAGAACAACCTTTTTAGTAGCAACAAGAACATCACAATTAGTACTATCAATTCTAGAAAATCTATTTTCTGTTGCAAAATCATTTGGAAATTTTTCAAAATGTGCATTTGGTAATTCTAAATTTTCTGGTCTTCTTGAATTGGTGTTAAAAACTACCCAAAAAGTTTCGCAACCTACAATTTTTTCATCACCAAGATACATTTCTAAACAACGAATTGAACGAGAATTTTCTAAAGAATTTATCCAAGTTTTTACGGTAATTGTATCATTCCATTTAGGAAGTTTTTTAATTTCGACTCTCATTTTACTTAAAACCCAAGCTTGATTGTGTACTTGCATATCGCTAAAACTTATGCCGCCAAGTTCGGCATGTGTTCCTGCTGTAAGTTGTAAAATGTTACATAAATCTGTATATTTTAAAAAACCATTTGGATAACATTGTAAAAAATTAATTTTCCAATCTTGTGATAGTATTGATGTGAAGTTTTTAGAAATTGGCATTAAAATTTATTATAATTATTTAAATAATGTTGCTCCAAGTTTTAGTTGAACTTGATTTGAATTATCAAAAAAAGATATAAAATCAGTATTTGTATTAACTTTATATTTGGTGTATCTGTAATCTATTCCAACAAAAAATGCTATATTATTGTTGATTTTATAGGATAAATTAGAACCTAAATAAAAGCTAGTACCAGTTTGTTTACCAAATTTTTCTTTTCCAGTTCTTTGATTTAGAGTAGCTTGTCCAATTCCGATGAGTGGTTCAATTCTAAATTTAGATTTTAAATCTTGATAATAAATTAGTTTTAGATTTAAAAATGTTGCATTAGTATTTTTAATGTTTCCTCCCAAAGAGTTATTTGTAACCTGATGTTTTACAAATTCTCCGCCATAACCTAAACCAAAATTATAAACTTTAAACAATACAAGTTGAGTTCCAATTCCAATTAAATAGGGTTTATTGGCTTTTGCTAAAAAATTATTACCAAAATTATTAGTTTGAATTCCATAAACCGAAAATTCAGTTGCAAAGTTGAATACTTTATTAGAATTTTCGTTTTGACTTTGAGCAAAAACTGAAAAATTAAACAGTAGCAGTATAAATATTTTCTTCATTTTATAGTAAAATTTAATAATCTAAAGTATAATTTACATTATCTTCATTAATTTGAATGCTTTGTTGAAGTGTTACTGAAAGATTAGAATTTAAATTTAAAACATCATATTCTAAAAGTACAGTTTGATTTTTAGCTACTTGACCAACAAAATAATCAGTGTAAAATTGATTTTCAGAATTTAAAAAAGGATTATAGGATACAACTTTAGAAGCATCATTTCCAATTATTTTTAATCTGGTAATTCTGTTTTGAAAATTCACTAAATTTAAAGTAATATTTAAATCTACTATGTTTAGAGTTTTAAAAAGTTTAACTGTTCCTATATCTAATGTATAATCTATAAAATCTTTGCGTAGAATTTTATCAAACATTTTTGCTTGAAAAGTATTGGATTGATCTATTAAAATAGAATTTTCATTTTCATTAGTAGATGCTGGACTTACCATTAAAAATTCGCCATTAAAATTAGTTTTATTTGAAGAAATTACATTATAATCTCCAGCAATTGGTGGAATAATAATTGCGCCAGGATTACTGTAAATTATGTTGACAATACTAACAGTAATGTTTGGAATAGGTTGATTATTTTCGTCAACAATTCTGCCCTTAGTTATTAATTTTGTTTCTCCATCATACTGCAATACACAACCTGAAAATAAGATTAATGTTAATAAATATATAGTAGTTTTTTTCACTTTTTTCTTTAAAGATGCAATTATTTTATAATGGTTGCGTTAAGAAATTATAATTTTTTCAATTTTATTTATAATAGTTTCTTTATCAGCTTCATAATCAAACCAAATTGAATTTTCTGTTCTTTTAAACCAAGTTAATTGTCGTTTAGAAAATCGTCTTGTATTTTTTTTAATTTCTTCTATAGCAAATTCTAATGAAATTTCATTTTCAAAATATTGAAACAATTCTCTATATCCAACTGTTTGCAATGCATTTAAATTTTTATTAGGATGCAATTTTTTTGCTTCATCAATCAAACCTTCACTAATCATAGTGTCTACACGTTGGTTTATTCTGTCGTAAATAATTTCTCTATTTGCGTCGAGTCCAATAATTATTGATGTAAAATTTCTTTTATTTTTTTCTTTATTTAAAAAAGAAGAATAGGGTTTATTTGACGATAGGCAAACTTCTACAAATCGCATCATTCTATGAGGATTTTGTAATGTTTGAGGATTTTGGGTTGATAATTCTTCTAAATAATTTGCGTCTAACTCTTTAAGTTTTTCTTGAAGATATTCGATACCCAACTTTTCATAATTTTCTCTAACTTCTTCTCGAATAGGTAAATCAACTTCTGGAAAATTGTCTAAACCTTTTAAAACTGCATCAACATATAAACCAGAACCGCCAACCAGTATTTGAATATTATTTTTTAAAAACAGTTTATCTAATTTTGAAATTGCTTCTTTTTCAAAATCGCCAACGGTATAATTTTCAAATATTGATTTATTTTGAATGAAATGATGATTCGCTGATGCCAATTCTTCATTGCTTGGAACTGCTGTACCAATTTTCATTTCTCTATAAAATTGTCTGCTGTCACAAGATATTATTTCGCATTTATAATGTTTCGCTAATGCAATGCTTAAGGAAGTTTTTCCTATTGCTGTTGGTCCGATTATGGTTATTAAATAATTCAAATAGTGTAATTTATGCGATTGTTGTAGCCCAGAGAGAAATGAAAAGCATTTTATTGAAGAATTCTATTTTTTGTTGTGCTAAAAAAGCGACCTAAGAAGCTCTTTTTAGTGCATACAAAAAAAGAATTATTGATAAAATCTTGAAATGTATAGCTGGAAATAGCTCTTAAAAAAATTAAAATTTTATAATTTTTAAATACTTACTTTTTCGTATAAAACTTTGAATAATATTTTTAGAATCTCTATTGTTTTCCATTTTAATTATGATGTTTTTTAAGATAGAAATGTTGTTTATTTGATAGTTTAAATCATAGAAACAATATCCCTTAAATAGGCCATTTTCTATAAAAACTGCGCTTCGTTCGTTTACGTTTCTTCCTCTATCTACAAGCAACATTGTGGCGTTTTCTATGGTGTTTTCGTTAATAAATTCGGTTACTTTTTCGTTGTAAATTGTGGTAGATTCTTTGCCAATGCAAGCGCCATTGCATTCTTTTATTTTATGTTGAAAACATTCGTTTTTACTATCGGATAAATTTGTAAATTTTTGACATAAATTATAATGAGATGTTATAAGGTGCAAAAAATTTTGTGCTTCTGTAATTGATGAAAATAGCGTAATTTCTTTTTTTCGACCATCAATTCTTTGAATATCAAGTGTAAAATATCCTTCTTTATTTATATTTTTGTATAAACCAATATGAAAATTGGTTTTTTGTAATGATTTGTTAAACAGTGGTTTATTAATTTTTATTTCTTGACTTTCTTTTAAAAGCGCAATTAATTCTGATCCAGTTTCGTCATATGTAACGGCAAATATTTGTCGTTGAATTTTTTTACATTTACTTGTTGTACCAATTAAATGTTGGTTTACACGTTTTTTTATATTTTTACTTTTACCAATATAAATAATATTATTTTGATTATCGTGGATGTAATAAACGCCAGTTTTAGATGGTAATTGGTCAAGAATATCTCTAAATTTAGGTGCAATTCCTTTTTGAATGTCATATTTTACAAATTCTCGGACTATTGTTTTTTCTAAATCTTTTTCTAATAATATTTTAAAAAGTTTTACGGTTGCCATTGCATCGCCACTTGCTCTGTGTCTGTCAGCCATTGGAATTCCTAATGCTCGCACCAATTTTCCTAAACTGTGTGATGGTTGTTCTGGCAATAATCGTTGCGATAATGCTACGGTACAAAGATTTTTAGCATTAAATTCATAACCCAATCTGCGAAATTCTGTGCATAGAATTCGATAGTCAAAAACGGCATTGTGAGCAACAATTATGCAATCTTGAGTTATTTCTATAATTCGTTTGGCAACTTCGTGAAACTTTGGTGCCAAACGTAACATTTCATTATTGATTCCTGTAAGTTTTACAACAAATGGTTGTATGGGAATTTCTGGATTTACCAAGCTAATAAACTGATCTACAATTTCGTGTCCATCGAATTTGTAAATAGCTATTTCGGTAATTCCTTCTTCGTTGAATTGTCCTCCAGTGGTTTCTATGTCTAGTATTGCGTACATTTTCAATGTCAATTACAATTACAATATCAAAAATCAATCTCAAAAACAATATCAATAATTAAATTTTAAAAATTGAATTTTGCAATTGATATTATAATTGATATTGAAAAATTATTGTTTGTTAATAATCATTTTTGAAGCAATAGCAATTAATTCTTCTATTTCGATAAGAAGTAAATTTCTAATAATTTCATTTCCTTCTTTAATGTAATTCAATATTTTTAAAGAGTTTCTAGATTCTTTTAATTCTTTAACTACTAATTTTAATTTAAAAATAAAATCTTTATTAGTTATTGTACCTTGTGCTTCTCCAAAATTTAATGAAGAACTTCCAGAAGATCTAATTAACTGATTTTTGTAATACTCATTTTCAAATGATTTATTTAAATTTCTTGTAAAGAAAATACATTCTCCAGCAAAACGAACTAATCTATCTTCAAAATTGAAAATTTTATCACTGAAAATATTATATTCTTCCATTTTTATTTTTTTTAAATTGATTTTTTGATTTTGTATTGCAATTGATTTTTGAAATTTTTATCTTCCTCCAAAGATACTACTTCCAATTCGAACCATTGTACTACCGCATTCAATTGCCAATTTATAATCGCCAGACATTCCCATTGAAAGAGTGTTCAGTTGGCAGTTTTCAGTTTTCAGTTCAATTGCATTGGACTTTAGTCCGATGTTTTTAAGTTTGTCAAAAATTGATTTCAAATATTTAAATTCTTTTTTTATTTGATTTTGATTATTTGTAAATGTTGCCATTCCCATTAATCCAACAATTTTTATATTGTTCAGTTGACTGTCACACTGAGCGCAGTCGAAGTGTTGTTTCAGAATCTCATTCAATTCTTTTTCGTCCAACCCAAATTTTGTTTCTTCTTCTGCAATGTGAATTTGAACAAGACAATCAATAATTCTATTGTATTTTTTTGCTTGTTTGTTTATTTCTTCTAGTAATTTTAAACTATCAACGCCGTGAATCAAGCTTACATATTCTGCCATAAATTTCACTTTATTGGTTTGTACGTGACCAATCATATGCCATTGAATATCTTTGGGCATTTCTTGCCATTTATCAGTCATTTCTTGAATTTTATTTTCTCCAAAAATGCGTTGACCAGCGTTGTATGCTTCCATTAAATCACTAACTGGTTTGGTTTTAGAAACCGCGACCAATGTTACGTTACTTGGAATTTGGGATTTTATTTGGGATAGGTTTTGAGTTATTGACATTATAAAAAAGTGTTCAGTATTCAGTTATTAGTAATCAGTTTTAAAACTTCTAAAATTAAAAATCGTTAATCTTCCATCTTTAATCTTCCAATTTACAACTCATATATCACCAATCCACTTCTAAACTTAGGTTCAATATAAGTACTTTTTGGAGGCATTATTAAGTTATTGTCTGCTAATGCTTTAATTTCTGAAATATCAGACGGAAACAACATAAATCCTACTTCATATTCGCCTTCGTCAACCAATTCTTTTATAGTTAAAATTGATTGTTTTCCAGGAATGTATTCAATGCGTTCATCGTTTCGTAAATCTTCAATTCCTAAAATGGGTTGTAAAACTTTATCATATAATATTTGAGCATCTAGATTTTCAAGGATGTTTTCTCTCGACTGCGCTCGAGATGACAAATCCGATATAGAATTACTTTGTTTGTAAAATAATGCATAAAAATCGCCAGCAAGATACATTCCAAATTCAAACTTACTTTGTGGTTTCCAAAGTTCTTGTTCTTTGGTTTTAATTATAAAATTTTGAGCCAATTTTTTAAGAAAATTTTCTTTAGAATTGCCATTCAAATCACGAATGATTCTATTAAATTCATAAATTTTTACATTACTTTCTGCAATTAAAAAACTCATAAAATAATTTAGGTTTTGGTTTCCCAAATGCTTGTCTTCATCATATAATAATTCAGCCGAAGCGGATCGGTGATGACCATCAGCAATATATAATTCTGGAATGTTTTCAAATTGTTTTTGTAACCAAGTAATTTCTGTATCACTTTCTATTTTCCAAAGTGTATGTTTTTCTTTATTAGTTGTAGAAAAATCATAAATAGGTTGTTCTTTTTTCTTTTCAGAAATCCAATTATTTATTTCTAAATTATCTGGATAAGTTATTAAAACAGGTTCAGTATTAAAACTAGTTTGATGTAAATAATCTTTAAATAATTCTACCCGATATTGCAATGTGTCTTCGTGTTTTTTTATGACATTATTTTTATAATCTTCAATTGATGTTCCTGCAATAATGCCAATAAAAGTATTATTTTTTGTCTGAATTTGATACAAATAAAACACAGCTTTATCTTCTTGCAAAAACACATTATCGTTTTTAAAATCTTGATATTTATGCGCAACACCTTTAAAACGTTTGTCTAAAGTAATTTTTTGCGAATGAACAAATGCAGGATTTATAACGTGTAAAAACGAGTACGGATTAAAATTTAGCCACGAAGCCAATTCGGCTTGACTGTAATCATCGTAGTTTCTACAAGTTACCAAACCAATTTTATCTGGCGTTGGTCGAACTGCTTTAAATGGAATTATTTTACTCATTTTTAATTAGTGTTCAGTGTTCAGTGTTCAGTGTTCAGTGTTCAGTTTTCAATATTTAGAATTTGCTAACTGTTTACTGAAAAACTGAGCACTATTTTAAAAATTGCTTAGCAATTTTCTCTGCTTTTTTACTTTCAGCGTAATCATAAAAACCTTCACCAGATTTTACACCTAGTTTTCCAGCCATAACCATATTTACTAAAAGTGGGCAAGGAGCATATTTTGGATTTTTAAAACCATCGTACATTACATTTAAAATAGAAAGACAAACGTCAAGTCCAATAAAATCTGCTAATTGTAATGGTCCCATTGGATGTCCCATTCCGAGTTTCATAACAGTATCAATTTCTTGAACGCCAGCAACTTTATTGTATAATGTTTCTATAGCTTCGTTAATCATTGGCATTAAAATTCTGTTGGCTACAAATCCAGGATAATCATTAACTTCTGTTGGAGTTTTTTCAAGTTTTTCGGATAAATCCATTATAGTTTTGATTACTTCATTAGATGTAGAATAGCCACGAATAATTTCTACCAATTTCATAATTGGAACCGGATTCATAAAATGCATTCCAATAACACGTTCTGGATGAACTACTTGTGCAGCAATTTGAGTAATAGAAATTGATGAAGTATTTGTTGCCAAAATCACATTATGATCGCAAACTTCGCTTAATTGCTTAAAGATATTTAGTTTTAATGTTACATTTTCGGTTGCAGCTTCAACTACTAAATCTGTTCCTGTTACACCATCTTTAATGTCAGTGTAAGTTATTATATTTCCAATGGTTTTGTGTTTGTCTTCTTCGGTAATAGTTCCTTTTGTGACCATTCTGTCCAAGTTGGAAGCAATAGTTACCATTCCTTTTTCGAGTGATTTTTCAGAAATATCTATTAATTTTACGGTAAAACCGCTTTGAGCAAAAGTATGAGCAATTCCGTTGCCCATTGTTCCTGCTCCAATTACTGCTATTGTTTTCATTGTATTTTTTTAGTTTGTATGTTTTAAAATTTCTATTTCTTTTCTAATTTCGGTCAATAATTGTTCTTCGGTTGGAAGATATAATTGATACTGACTTGCCAAAATTGAATTGTTATTTTCTGGTAATGAATATTTTACAACTGCGTCATTTTTATCTGCACAAAGTAAAATTCCAATAGTTGGTTTTTCGTGAGCTACTTTTTCTACTCTATCATAATAATTAACATACATTTGAAGTTGACCTAAATCTTCGTGAGTTAACTTGTGAGTTTTTATTTCAAATAACACAAAACATTGGAGTAAACGATTATAAAAAACCAAATCAATAAAAAATTCATCACCATCAAGATGAATTCTTTTTTGACGAGAAACAAATGAAAATCCGTTACCTAACTCTAAAAGAAAATCTTGAAGATTGGAAATTATTGCTTGTTCAAAATCTTTTTCGTAATATGTACTTTCTCTTTGTAATCCTAAAAATTCTAATATTAATGGATCTTTTATAATTTCATTTGGATTGGTTGGTATAACTTCATTTCTTGCGACAGCCAAGACACTTTCTTTGTCATTGCTTAATAGTAATCTTTCAAATAATTGACTGTTTATTTGTCGTTCCATTTGACGAACTGACCAATTGTTTTTTGTTGTTTCAGCTATATAATATTCTCTTTTATCCTCATTATCAATACGTAATAATAATCTGTAATGTGTCCAACTCAATTGCGAACGCAGTGAGTTCGCAATTGGAAATGTTCTGTAAAATTGACGCATCAATTCTAATTGTCTATAAGAAAATCCGCTTCCAAATTCAGGTTGAAGTTCTTCGGATAAATATTTTATTAAATAATTGCCATAATCTGCTCTGTCTTTTCCTTCTTGTTCTTCATTAAAAATTCGTTCGCCAATATGCCAATACATGACTGTTCTATAATGGTCTACAGAACGAATTGCTCCATCTTTAGCTTTAGCAATTAAAGATTTAATTTCGAGAATTATGTTTTGGGAAAGGTTCATTATATAACTATCGGTTTTATTTTATTTAATTTCTACGTTTAGCATATCTTTTATTTCTGAGACAAATCCTGAATTTGTTGATCCTAAATCTTTAAATCTTTTTTTTATTTCTAATGATAAATCAATAAAATTGTTATGATATTGGTTGGAAATTTTAGCAATTTTTTTATTGTTTTGTATCAAATATATGTAATTATAATTTCCAAAATTTGTTTTAACGACTGAAGTTTGGAACCCTTCAATTTCAATATTTTTAAACGTTATAGTCTTACCAAAACCAAAAAATCTACATATTGAAATTGAATCTAAATTAAATTTAAAATAAATTATTTGAGTTATATATTTAGCTTCTGTATTATTTGATTTTGATAAATAGGCATTTCTTTCATCATTCTTTCAATTGTCTTGTGAAATATAGTTTCTTTGAA
>NZ_JAYUPK010000154.1:0-12833 GCF_043760115.1 Flavobacterium sp. | reverse complement strand
ATGCAAAAGGTGCTGATTTAACTATTGGAAGAACACAATTTGTATGGGAAACCAAAATTAATACAACCGATAAATCTGGTTTTCAAGAAGCTATAGATTTGGCAAAAAATGCTGATGTTGTTATAATGGCTTTGGGAGAACACGGTTTGCAATCTGGAGAAGGTAGAAGTAGAACTGAAATTGATTTACCTGGTGTACAACAAGAATTATTAGAAGCTATTTTTAAAGTTAATACTAATATTGTATTGGTTTTAAGTAACGGAAGACCACTTGCAATTCCTTGGGCTGATGAAAATATTCCTTCAATTTTAGAAACTTGGCATTTAGGAACGCAAAGCGGAAATGCAATTGCAAATGTACTTTATGGCGATTATAATCCTAGCGGAAAATTACCTATGACGTTTCCAAGAAGTGTAGGTCAAGTTCCTATTTATTATAATTATAAAAATACAGGAAGACCAACGATGAATGAACCAGAAAGTGTTTTTTGGTCGCATTATATGGATGAAAAAAATACACCTTTATACGCTTTTGGATATGGATTAAGTTATTCTAAATTTGAATATTCTAACTTAAAATTATCTTCAAATTCTTTTAGTGAAAATGTAAAAATTGAAGTTTCTGTAGATTTAAAAAATAATAGTTCAGTTGCAGGCAAAGAAGTTGTTCAATTATACATTAGAGATTTAATAGGAAGTATAACTCGTCCTGTTAAAGAATTGAAAGGTTTTGAAATGGTAGAATTAAAAGCCAATGAAACTAAAAAAGTAACTTTTGTAATTGATGCTAAAACAATAGAATTTTTTACTGCTAATTCTAAATGGGAAGCAGAAGCAGGAGATTTTAAAGTTTTTGTTGGAGGAAGTTCTGATAAAACATTGGAAGCCGAATTTGAATTTATAAAATAAATTTATGAAAAAGCTATTATTACTATTAGTTGTAACTGTTTCGTTTGCACAAAAAGACAAACGTAAACTAGTTTGGGAAGAAAACTTTGATGGAAAAATATTAAATGAAACAGTTTGGAATTTTGAACTCGGTAACGGTTGTCCAAATTTATGTGGTTGGGGAAATAATGAAAATCAAATTTACACTAAAGAAAATCACAAATTAGAAAATGGAATTCTAGTAATTGAAGCAAAAAAAGAAGGCGAAATTTATACATCAACCAGAATTACAACTAAAGCCAAAAAAGAGTTTCTTTATGGTAGAGTAGAAGCTAGAGCAAAATTACCAATTGGAACCGGAATTTGGCCAGCATTTTGGATGCTTGGAGCTAATATTTCTGAAGTTGGTTGGCCCAAATGTGGCGAAATTGATATTCTAGAATATGTTGGTAAAGAACCAGATATGGTTTTTACATCGCTTCATACTCAAGATAGTTTTGGGAATACTATAAACACAAAAAAAACTAGTTTTCCAGATATTGAAGATGGCTTTCATATTTATGCAATAGATTGGACAAAAGAAAAAATTGAGTTTTTTGTAGATAACAAATGTGTCTATACATTTAATCCAGAAATAAAAAACGAAAACACTTGGCCATTTGACAAACCATTTTATTTTATTTTAAATGTGGCAATTGGAGGAAATTTTGGCGGACCAACTATTGACAATGAGATACTTCCGCAAAAATTTGAAATAGATTTCATCAAAGTTTATCAATAAATAATAGGTGAATATTCTGTTTTACTGTACAAATTGTCCAAATACTATCACAAAAAAACACTTTATTGTATAAAATTTGTTAAATTTTCAAATAATATTTGTAATTTAAAAAAATATTATATTATATTTGGCTATAATTAACTTTTAAATATATAGTTGCCTATAACAAAAAATTACTTTTATTAAAATAGTTAGATTTTCCAACCCAAAACTAAAAAGTAATTTTATGGCTACTACTCAAACTCCAGATGCATTATTGGTAAAAAGCTACATTGCAGGCGATGAAAGCGCTTTGTCAGTACTAGTAAGCAGACATCAATCTAAAATTTACGGATTTATTTACTCTAAAATGGCGGATAGAGATATAGCTGATGATGTATTTCAAGACACATTTATTAAAGTTATTAAAACTTTAAAATCCAATTCTTATAATGAAGAAGGTAAATTTTTACCTTGGGTAATGCGAATTGCTCATAATTTAATTGTAGATCATTACAGAAAAAATAAGAAAATGCCTATGCTTCGAGAAACAGAAGAGTTTTCTATATTTAATGTATTATCTGATAACTCTTTAACAATTGAAGACCAATTAATTAATGATTTAATTGAAAAAGATTTACAAAAAATAATTCTTCAACTTCCAGATGATCAAAAAGAAGTATTGATGATGCGTATTTATCAAGATTTAAGTTTTAAAGAAATTTCAGACATAACAGGAGTTAGTATAAACACTGCTTTGGGAAGAATGCGTTATGCAATTTTAAACTTGCGAAAAGTTATAGAAAAAAATCAAATAAGTTTATCTGCATAAACAATAATTCAATTGCTATTTCGTTATAGATATATAATCAACTTATTTCTATGGCAAAACTTTACACTAAAAGCGTATTAGCAACAACAAAAATGTTACCTAAAAAAGAAACTATTAATTTCATACTTAATTATTCTAAAGCTTTGAAAATTGTCAAAGTAGGAAACAACAACTTCGAACTCATTGCTAATTAAGAAAAAATCCCAATACAATATTGGGATTTTTTTTACAAATTAATTCGGTATGTTCTTCTTCTTTTAGAAATAACTGGGTCAAAATGTTTCCACAAATTTTGAATTGCAATATTGTCTTCCAATTCTGGTGTTCTAATGCAATTGGTAATTCCTTTTCTAGTAAATGTTTCATAGTATTCATTAAATATTAATGAGTGAACACCTTTATTTTGGTACTCTGGAGCAACACCTATTAAATAAAATAAAACTTCTTTACTATTTTTTCTCGCTTTAAGCATATGATAAAATCCAAATGGAAACAATTTTCCATTAGCTTTTTGTAAAGCTTCTGCAAATGAAGGCATTACAATACTAAAAGCTACAAGATTTTTATTTTTGTCTTCTATAAAAATTATATACTCTGGATTTATAAAGCTTATATATTTCTTTTTAAAATACTCTTTTTGAGTATCAGTTATGGCTACAAATGAAGATAAACTGGCATACGAATTATTAAATAAATCGAACATTTTATCTACATAAGGCATAATATCTTTGGTTTTAGTAAACACTAAAGATTTTAATTGATATCTTGCTTTAATTAAATCTTGCGCTTTTTTAAAAAAAACTGGCTTTACATTTTTAAAAGGAAATTTACTCTCAATGTATTCTTTTTCTTTTATAAAACCTAATTTCTCAAGATGCTCTTTGTAATATGGATAGTTGTACCAAGTAATCATACTACCAATTTCGTCAAATCCTTCTGTTAGAACTCCAACTTTATCTAGATTAGAAAAACCAATTGGACCTTCAACATATTCTAAATTATTTTTCTTGCCCAGTTCATATACTTTTTCAAGTAAAACTTTAGTTACTTCAACATCATCAATTACATCAAACCAACCAAATCTAACCTTTTTTTTGTGTTGATTATTAACTTCATCCCAATTTATAATTGCAGCAATTCTGCCCACAATTTCGTTATTTATATAAGCTAAATATAAAGTTGCTTCTGCATTTTCAAATGCAGGATTGGTTTGTTTATTAAAAGTATTAAGTTCTTCATTTATCAATGGCGGAACCCAATATTTATGATTTTTATATAACTTAAACGGAAATTTAACGTAATCTAAAAGTAATTTTTTAGAGTTTACTTCAACAACTGTAATCATTAAGGATTTGGTTTTTCTAGTTCAACTTCATCAAGACGTTTTTTCTTTTTGTCTTTTTCTTTACCTTTTTTGCTTTTATCCTTACCTTTTTCTTCTTTTTTAGATTTTATCATTATGTCTTTATAATTTGTATCAGATCGCCAAGACAATCCAAATCCGCCATAAAGTAAGTAAGGTGTATCTTTATAATTTTTACTTAACGAAACATCAATTTGAAAGTTTTTATTAACTAAATACGCTGCTCCAAATGAAAAAATTCCATCCGAATAATAATCTCCTTTTATACCTTTATTTTCTAAATAGGCAGACCATTTATCATTAAATCCTTTAGTTAAAGTTATAATGTAGCCAAGAGTTTGATATTTTGTACCCACTTTATCTAAAAAAATATTGGTAACAAAAACATACGCATCTGGAAAAATATGTTGAGAAATTACAGTAAGCTTTGGACTAATATTGGTTAAATTTTCATCTTCAGATACAAATGGATTGGCACTAAAATTTAAATTTGCTCCAGCATATGCAGAAACAGCAGGAATTAATTGTCTCCATTTAAATTTATGATTGGCTTTCCAACTATAAATATCTATTTTTTCTTCATAATTTTTAAAAGGATCATAAATTAAATATTTTAAACCTAAAGTTGAATTTTTTAAACCAGTTCTTTTAATAGTTTCAGCATTGTAATCACTAAATTTATCATTTTGATATCCAATTTCTAATATAGTTTCTAATTGTTCTCTAAAAAAACCATATCTAAAATTCATATCTAAAATAAAACCACTAGCCGAATAATCTAATACACCATGCCTTTCTTTTATATAACTTAAACCCGATTCTACCTGTATAACCGTTTTACCAACAGCAAAAGCCGACATTGATTCTCCTGGACGATTAGAGTTTATAACATCAGTATATTGTGCATAATTCACTTGAAATTGTATGGTAAAAAGTAGTACTATTACATGTTTTATTTTCATCGATTGGTATTTAAGTTCTCAAAAATACTATTTTTATCTTCAATTTTATTAATTATTTATGAAGATATTGGTATTTTTAAATGTGTTAATTTAGTATTTTTGACAAAATTTTATGTTATGGAAACGGCAAACTTTCAATCTTTAGTAAAAACGTTATTTTATATTATTATTATCTATTATGCTATAAAATTTCTAGCAAAATTACTTTTGCCTGTTGTTGCAAAAAAAGTGGTTGAAAAAGCTAGCGAACAATTTCAAAAGCAACAACACCAACAGCAACAAAATTACAATAATGAAACTTCGGCTAATACTAACAAATCAAAATTTGATAAACCACACGAAACTAAAAAAGTAGGTGATTATGTAGATTTTGAAGAAATAGACTAAATTTACACCATACAATATTTATATTTTATTTAAAATGAAGCAACTTCAAAAGTTTTATCCTCATATTTTATCTGTTCTAGGTTTTATTTTTATTGCATTAATTTATTTTTATCCTGTACTTCAAGGAAAAAAGATTTATCAGTCAGATATTGTGCAATATACTGCAATGGCTAAGGAACAAAATGATTTTAGAGCTTCAGAAAATGCTGAACCTTACTGGACAAATTCAGCTTTTGGAGGAATGCCAACCTACCAACTTGGTGCAAAATATCCTAATGATTTTATTGGAGATTTAGATGATGCTTTACGATTTTTACCAAGACCAGCAGATTATTTATTTCTGTATTTTTTTGGATTTTATACCTTATTATTAATTCTAAAAATAGATCCATTAAAAGCATTTTTTGGTGCATTAGCTTTCGGATTTTCTACCTATTTTATTGTAATTTTTGGAGCTGGACATAATGCAAAAGCTCATGCCATTGCTTATTTTCCTTTAGTTATTGGTGGAATTTTATTAGTTTTTAGAAAGAAATATATTGTTGGTGGTCTTTTAACTCTAATTGCTGTTGCTTTAGAACTAAATGCCAATCACTTTCAAATGACTTATTATTTACTACTAGTTGTTATTTCAATTGGTGTTTATTATTCGTATAAATTATTTAAAAATAAAGATTATAATTCAATTGGTAAAATTGTAGCAACATTTGCAGTAGCTTTATTACTAGCAATTGGGTTAAATGCTACCAATTTACTAGCAACTAAAGAGTATGCGGCTTTTAGTACAAGAAGTAAAAGCGATTTGAAGCTTGATGAAAAAGGTCAGAAAAAAACAGATAATTCAGCATTAAGTAGAGAATATATTACAGAATACAGTTACGGAATTGCAGAAAGTTTAAACACAATTGCACCAAGACTTTTTGGTGGAGCAAGTGGCGAAAGTTTAGGAAAAGACTCAGAAATTGTTGCCTATTTACAACAACAGCAAGTTGGCGAAGGCGAATTTATATCTGAAGAAAAAGCTATAGAATATGCAGCAGATGGAATGCCAACTTATTGGGGCGACCAAACTAGTGTTGCTGGACCAGCTTATATTGGAGCAATAGTTTTTTTCTTGGCAGTTTTGTGTTTGTATCACGATAAAAGAAAATTTAAATATATTTTTGTCGCAGGTGCAATTGCCTCATTATTATTGTCTTGGGGAAAGAACTTTTCAATTTTAACCGATTTCTTTATAGATTATGTTCCAATGTACGATAAATTTCGTGCAGTTTCATCCATACAAGTAATTCTAGAGTTTTGTGTTCCTGTACTTGCAATTCTTGGTTTTCAATCGTTTTTTGCAAATAAAGAAAACCAATTAAAATCGTTAAAATATACAGTTTACACTACTTTCGGAATTATAATTGCTTTGTTTTTGTGTAAAAGTATGTTCAGTTTTTCAGGTGCAAATGATGGAAACTATATTAAAATGTATGGTCCAGAATTTATGAACGCTTTAAAAGCAGATAGAAAAACACTTTACTCTGCTGATTTGTTGCGTTCTGGATTTTTTATGCTTGTTGCTGCAACATCGTTATGGTTTTATATAAAAAATACTTTTTCTGCCAATACTGCTGTAATAATTATTGGATTATTTATGGTAACCGATTTAGTTTTAGTAGATAAAAAATATGTTAGTTCTAAAGATTTTGTTGCTGCAAGACAAGTAGACGAACCTTTTGAACCAACTACAGCCGATTTACAAATTCTTCAAGATAAATCAATATACAGAGTTTTAGAAGTTGACGGAAATTTAAACAGTTCAAGAGCGTCTAATTTTCATAAATCTATTGGAGGTTATCACGCAGCTAAACCTAAACGAATTCAAGAATTATTTGATTATCAAATAGCAAACAATAATAAGGAAATTATTGATATGTTAAATGTAAAATACATTATACAATCTGACGAAAAAGAAGAACAAGTTGCTTCTAAAAATCCTGATGCTAATGGAAATGCTTGGTTTGTAAAAGAGCTAAAAACGGTTAAAAATGCTGATGAAGAAATGAAAGCTTTAACCAGTTTAGATACTAAAAATGTTGCTGTAACTCAAGAAGAAATAAGTTCTAAATTTAAATTGTCAAAACAATATTCTAAAGATTCTTTAACAACAATCAAACTAACAAACTATAAACCAAACGATTTAAAATACGTTTCAAATAATAAAAATGAAGGTGTAGCAGTTTTTTCTGAAATGTATTATAAAGAAGGTTGGAATGCATATATAGACGGAAAACTTACAGATCATTTTAAAGTAAATTATGCATTGCGTGCACTTAAAATTCCATCAGGAAGTCATAAAATAGAATTTAAGTTTGAGCCACAAGTTATAAAAACTGGAAGTATGATTTCGTTAATTAGTAGTTTTTTAGTTTTAGGTTTAATTGGTTTTGGAATATATTTTGAAAGAAAGAAATCGATGACTAAAAAAGTTTAATCTTGAACCCAAAAAAACTTTTAATTATTACCTATTATTGGCCTCCAGCTGGTGGTCCAGGAGTGCAGCGTTGGTTAAAATTTGTAAAATATTTACCAGAATTTAATTTTCAACCTATAGTTTATATTCCAGAAAATCCTACTTATCCAATACTTGATACTAATCTTGAAAGTGATGTTTCTGATAAAGCAATTATCATTAAAAATAAAATTATCGAACCCTATCAATTAGCCAATTTTTTTTCTAAAAATAAAATCAAAAAAATAAGTTCTGGAATAATTCCGAATGCAAAAAAGCAATCTTTTCTTGAAAAAATATTATTGTGGACAAGAGGTAATTTATTCATTCCAGACGCTAGAGTTTATTGGGTAAAACCATCGGTAAAATATTTAAAAAAATACATTCAAGATAATACTATTGACACCATTATTACTTCTGGTCCACCACATTCGTTGCATTTAATTGGGTTAGAATTAAAGAAAGAATTAAATGTAAAATGGTATGCAGATTTTCGTGATCCTTGGACAACAATTGGATATCACAAACAACTAAAATTATCAAATTATGCCAGTAAAAAGCATAAATATTTAGAAAAAAAAATACTCAATTCTGCAGATACAATCATAGTTACAAGTAAAACTACCAAAACCGAATTTGAAGCAATAACAACCAAACCAATTGAAGTAATTACAAATGGTTATGATGTTGAAAAGGTAGAAAAATCAGTTTTAGATACTAAATTTTCTTTGGCACATATTGGTTCATTATTATCTGAAAGAAATCCTCAAATTTTATGGCAATCTTTATCAGAATTAGTTTCTGAAAATAATCATTTTGCTAAAGATTTAGAAATTAAATTAATTGGAGCAGTAAGCAATGAAGTTCTTGTTAGTATTGCAAATTATAAATTAACAGATTATTTAAATAATTTGGGTTATTTATCTCATGGTGAAGCTATTTCACACCAAAGAAAATCGCAAGTATTATTGTTAATTGAAATAAATTCAGAAGAAACTAAAAGTATTATTCCAGGAAAATTATTTGAATATATGGTTTCAGAACGTCCAATAATTGCAATTGGTCCAAAAGATTCAGATTTTGAAGAGATTATAATAGCTACAAACACAGGAAAATTTTTTACTTATAATAAAAAAGAAGAATTAAAAGCAACCATTTTAAATTTTTATCATCTATATAAAAATCAAACTTTAAAAGTTAATCCGGTTGGATTACAAGAATATTCTAGAAAAAGTTTAACAGAAAAATTAGCGCAACTCATAACCCAAAATTCTTAAATAAATAAATGGGAATTGTACAAAATCAGTCTATAAAAAATACAATAATTACCTTTTTCGGATTTGGAATAGGAGCAATTAATGCACTTTTTTTATACACTAATTTTTTAGGAAAACTGCATTACGGAATTGTTACAACGGTACTTTCGTTTGCTCATATTATGATGCCAATTTTAGCTTTTGGAGTTCAAAATACATTGATTAGATTTTTCTCCCATTACAAAACAGAAAAAGAGCGTAATGAATTTTTAACCTTTTTACTAGTGATGCCATTGGCATTAATTATTCCAATTTTTTTAGCATT
The DNA here is from genome assembly GCF_043760115.1 of Flavobacterium sp. GTDB lineage: Bacteria > Bacteroidota > Bacteroidia > Flavobacteriales > Flavobacteriaceae > Flavobacterium. The sequence continues at coordinate 3,564 of NZ_JAYUPK010000154.1, read as the reverse complement.
TTATGCATTTTATGAACCAATTTCTAGTTTGTGGGTAATTGAAAATCCAACATTAAAACCATTTTTTTGGTTAATTCCTGTAGTTGGATTATTTATGGCTTATTTTGAAATTTTTTATGCTTGGGTAAAAATTCAAATGCAATCTGTAGTTGGTAATTTTATTAGCGAAGTCTTTGTTAGATTGTTAGTTATGGTTTTATTGTTTGCAGTTTATTATGATATTATTCAAAAAGATACTTTTGTTTATTGTGCTACTTTATGCTATTTGGTTCAATTATTAGTAATGATAATTTATGCATTTTCTATTAAAAAACCGGTTTTAAGATTTGTAATTCCTGCTAATGTTAAAGAGATTGTTCACTATTCATTTTTTATAATCGTTTCTGGTGGCGTTGCAGTTATGCTTATTGATTTTGACAAAGTAATGATTCCGATTTATAAAGACATTACCAACAATGCTTTGTATGCAGTTGCCATATTTATTTCTACAGTAATTGCGGTTCCAAGTCGTGCTATGACTCAAATTATTGCTCCAATAACTGCCAAACTTATGGTAGAACAAAAGTGGAGTGAACTAAACAATTTATATAAAAAAAGTGCTATAAATCTACAAGTTATGGGCGGATTTATTATGCTTATGATTTTTTTAAACATAAAAGAAATTTACCATATTATACCTAAAGATTATAGTGGTGGAATTTGGGTAGTTTTTATGATTGGATTGTCAAAGTTTTACGATGTTATTTTAGGAAATAACAATTCTATTATTGTAAACACAAAATATTATAGAACTGTTTTATTGTTTGGAATTTTCACTGTTGTATTAATGATTGTATTGAATATGATTTTTATTCCTCTTTATGGAATAGAAGGTTCGGCATTTGCTACATTAATTACAGTAATGATTTACAATACTATAAAATTACTTTTTGTAGTTAATAAATTAAAATTGTATCCATTTACAAATAAAACTTTTTATTCTTTCGGAATTATAATTTTAGGTTTTGTTCTTTTCTACTATTGGGATTTTCCTTTTAATGCTTTTATCAATATTGTTTTAAAATCTGTTTTAATTGCGGCTTTTTATGTTTTAACTAATTATAAACTTGCAATATCTGAAGAGTTTAATGGAGTTGTTAATGGAGTTTTAAAACGGTTAAAAATTTAAAAATTTCATTGTAATTTTAGGTAGTGTTATAATTTCCAAGCCCAGATAGAAATGAAAATTACGCACGAAAAAACAATTGTATTTTTTAGTTTAAAAAAGCGACCAAAGAAGCTCTTTTTAAACTTTTAAAATACATTGTTTTAAGAAGTAATTGTAATGTATAGCTGGATTGGCTTCATAAAAAAAATCCTAATCTGCCACAAAGCTTCATAGGATTTTTAAACAAACTTAACCAATCAAAATCTTTATTTTTTGTCTTCTATTTTACTTTTTGTTCCGTCGGTTTTATAGTAGTAGTAATCGTTATTGTTTGTAGTTGTTACAGGATAGTTGTTGTCGTCACAATCATAATCGTTATGTTGATTGTTATAGGCATAACCTTGATATCTTCTACCTTTTACACTTCCTACAGTGTCTACAATTTCGCCTCTACGGTTGTAAATTAATTTCATTCCGCCAACTTGTGACAAGGCAAATCGATTGTATTTCATATAAACGGTTCCAATTCTTGATACTCTATCGCTGTAGTCATAGTTTATAAAGGTGTTTCCAACTCTTCTAACTCTACCAAAACTGTCGTGTTCTACTAAAACTCCATAATTTTCTGGCTTGTTATTTCTGTTTACATCAGACGTTCTTTTGCCTGCATTTTTGTATTGGTAATCGCCTTGTGAATCATTTGGACGTGTATTAAAATCGAATTCTCCATTTGGAAAAACAAAAAACTCTATACCTCTTTCTGTAAACGAAATTGGTTCGTCAAATGTCATTCTTGTTGTAAAAACGTCATCAGTACTTGTTGTTTCTGATGCTTTCGCTACATTTACTATCAGTAAAATACTAGCTACTAAAAGGGTAATTTTTTTCATAATAAATCGAATTAAAAGTTTGCTTACTATTTCGATTTTCAGCTTCTTCGACCAGAATCTATTTCTGATGTTTAGTACATTTCAAGATGTGTGCCAAATGCTATCTAACAAGTTGATAACGATTTGTTAATAAAAATTAACTGTTTGAATTTCTTGTAATTAAGATTTAAAATCTAACTAATAAATACTTTTTTTAAGCCAAATAAATTATTTACTTTTGTAGAAGTTTACAATAATTCCCAAATTATACTATGAAATTTTTTAAAATCAATTTGTTTCTTTGCTTAATTCTCTTCTTTTTTACTAAAAATGTGAGCGGTCAAACTTATATTGCTGGTTATGCAACTATTGTAAATCAGTGTTCACAAACTAATATTACGACTAACTTAACACAATATGAAGCACTTGGTGTTAAGCGTCGCGGAACTGTAGCTTTGCAAAATACCTTAGATTGGTTAAAAAATAAATATTTGAGTTATGGTTACACCGTTTCGCAATTTCAAGAAGATTCTTTTACAAATGGAGCATTTACTTGTAAAAATCTAATTGTTACTAAAATAGGAACTGTTTATCCAAATATATTTGTAATTGTAGATGGACATTACGATTCTATTACAGGAAAAGGAACTAATGACAACGGAAGTGGAGTAGTTACAATTTTAGAAATAGCTCGACTTTTACAAAATTTACCAACAGAATATTCAATAAAATTTATAAACTTTAGCGGAGAAGAAGATGGATTAATTGGAAGTCAACATTACGTAAATACTATTGTAAATGCTACAAATCCAAAATTAAATATTAAAGTAGTATTCAATATAGACGAAGTTGGTGGAGTTGCAGGTCAGCTAAATGATACCATTACTTGCGAAAGAGATACAGGAAATCCAACATCTAACAATGCAGCGTCAAATGTTATTACAAATCAATTAATTAATTGTGTTCAATTATATTCTCCATTAAATACTTTGCTAGCTTCTGCTTATGCATCAGATTATATGACCTTTGAAAATAATAATGAAGTAATAACCGGCTTTTTTGAAACCAACGAATCTACAGTAAGACACACAGCTTCAGATTTATTAGTAAATATGGATCCAATTTATAATTTTAACGTAGCCAAAGCCGCAATTGGCGCAACGTTACATTTTGCTGTAGCAAATACTAACCAACTTGAAAATGAAAATTTTAATAAAGATTTTCAAGTAAGTTTTTATCCAAATCCTACTCAAGATTTAATTACAGTAAATACAGGAATTTTAAATGCAACCAATTATACCTTTTCATTAATTGATGTTTTTGGGAAAACTGTCTTTAATACTAAATTCACTACTGCTAGTTTAGAAAAACAATTTTCTATAGCACAATTTCCAAGTGGAGTTTACTTAGCCGTTTTAGAAACAGACCAGAATAGAATCACTAAAAAGATTGTAAAAAAATAGTTTTTCTAGAAGCAATTGGCTTGGTCTTTATCAATCTACCATTTTCCAGCCATCCATTTCAATCAATTGTTGCGTTTTTCGCTAC
>NZ_JAYUPK010000153.1:0-34981 GCF_043760115.1 Flavobacterium sp. | reverse complement strand
AATATTAAAATCTCGAGTAATCGGGATTTTTTTTTAATTAAAACTTGTGCTGATGAATATCAGTAGCGAATGGCTTGGTCTTTATTAACTATCCATTTTCCTGCTATCCATTACAATCTTTTTTCAATTGCCTTGGGTTTAAACCCAAGGCAATTGAAAAAAGGATTTTCATTCCTATCAGGGCTAAAAAATTTATGTCTTACTTATTTATGAAGTAAATCAAAATCTGAAAAATTGGCAGTTTCAATCAATTGGCATAATTTCTGAAAACTAAAATACAAACAATAAATAATTAAATAATTTAAAATATGGCATTAAACATTAAACCGCTTTCAGATCGAGTAATCGTTGAGCCAGCAGCAGCAGAAACAAAAACAGCATCAGGAATTTTTATTCCAGACACAGCCAAAGAAAAGCCACAAAAAGGAATTGTACTTGCAGTAGGAAACGGAAAAGTTGACGAACCAATGACAGTAAAAGTTGGCGACACAGTTTTGTATGGCAAATATGCAGGAACCGAATTAAAGTTAGAAGGAAAAGATTATCTAATAATGCGCGAAGAAGACATTCTGGCAATTATATAATATCAATCGTAGAAACGTTGCATTGCAACGTCTCAATAGTATAAAAATAAAAAAAATCAAAAATGGCAAAAGATATAAAGTTCGATATAGAAGCACGTGACGGTTTAAAACGTGGAGTTGACGCATTAGCAAATGCAGTAAAAGTAACACTTGGACCAAAAGGTAGAAATGTAATTATAGGAAAAGCATTTGGAGGACCAAACGTAACTAAAGATGGAGTTACAGTTGCAAAAGAAATAGAATTAAAAGACCCATTAGAAAATATGGGCGCACAAATGGTTAAAGAAGTTGCTTCTAAAACCAATGATTTAGCTGGAGATGGAACTACAACTGCAACTGTACTTGCACAAGCAATTGTAAAAGAAGGATTAAAAAATGTAGCTGCAGGCGCAAATCCAATGGATTTAAAAAGAGGAATAGACAAAGCTGTAACAGCAATTGTTGCCGATTTAACCAAACAAGCTCAAGTAGTAGGAAGCGATTCTGAAAAAATAAAACAAATTGCATCAATATCTGCCAACAATGACGAAATAATTGGCGATTTAATTGCAACTGCTTTTGGCAAAGTAGGAAAAGAAGGAGTAATAACAGTTGAAGAAGCAAAAGGAACAGATACTTATGTAGATGTTGTAGAAGGTATGCAATTTGACAGAGGATATTTATCGCCATATTTTGTCACAAATCCAGAGAAAATGAATGTAGAGCTTGAAAATCCATATATTTTATTGTATGATAAAAAAGTTTCATCATTAAAAGAGTTACTTCCTGTTTTAGAGCCAATTGCTCAATCTGGAAAACCTTTATTAATAATTGCAGAAGATGTAGATGGCGAAGCATTATCAACATTGGTGGTAAATAAATTACGTGGTGCATTAAAAATTGCTGCAGTAAAAGCTCCAGGATTTGGAGATAGAAGAAAAGCAATGCTAGAAGATATTGCAATTTTAACTGGTGGAACCGTAATTGCAGAAGAAAGTGGACACACTTTAGAAAATGCAACATTGGAAATGCTTGGAACAGCAGAAAAAGTTACTATTGACAAAGACAATACTACCATTGTAAATGGTGCTGGAGAGGCAGATTTAATTAAAAATCGTGTCAACCAAATTAAATCTCAAATGGAAACTACAACATCTGACTATGACAAAGAAAAGTTACAAGAACGTTTGGCTAAATTAGCTGGTGGCGTTGCAGTTCTTTATGTTGGTGCAGCAAGTGAAGTAGAGATGAAAGAGAAAAAAGACAGAGTTGACGATGCTTTACACGCAACTCGTGCAGCTGTAGAAGAAGGAATTGTTGCTGGTGGTGGAGTTGCATTGTTAAGAGCAAAAGCAGTATTATCATCTCTAAAAGCAGAAAATTCAGATGAAGCTACAGGAATTCAAATTATTTCTCGTGCAGTAGAATCTCCATTAAGAACAATTGTAGAAAATGCAGGTTTAGAAGGTTCTGTTGTAGTTGCAAAAGTTGCCGAAGGAACAGGAAATTTTGGTTACAATGCAAAAACGGACGAATATGTTGATATGCTAAAAGCTGGAATTATTGATCCTAAAAAAGTAACTCGTGTAGCATTAGAAAATGCAGCTTCGGTTGCTGGAATGATTCTTACTACAGAATGTGCTTTAATTGAAATTAAAGAAGAAAATGCTGGTGGAAGCCCAATGGGTGGTGGAATGCCTGGAATGATGTAATTTTAAAGTACGAAGTGAAATATACGAAGTACGAAGTGATAAATACGAAGTACGATGTAATATTTACGAAGTAAGAAGTTATATATACGAAGTAAGAAGTGATATATACGAAGTACGTAGTGATATATACGAAGTAAGAAGTGATATATACGAAGTACAAAGTCATATATACGAAGTACGAAGTGATATTTACGAAGTACTAAGTCATATATACGAAGTACGAAGTGATATTTACGAAGTACTAAGTGATATTTACGAATTACTAAGAATAGAATAAATAAAAAATCCGTCTAGTTTTATAACAAGACGGATTTTTTTTACGTTTTTAAAAATTACTCTTTAGTTATTTTTGGCTTTCTTAAAAACTTCATCAAAACAGGAAACGTAGTAATTAAAATTATTGCAATTATTATATATTCTATGTAGTGTTTTAAGTCAATATTAAACTGGTTTAAAAACAATTCATATAAATAATGTCCTGAAAAAATCATTGTAAACGACCATAAAACAGAACCCAAAATGTTATAAAACATAAATTTCTTTTTGTCCATTTCTACAATTCCTGCAATTACTGGAGCAAAGGTTCTTAAAATTGGTAAAAATCTTGCAAATACTATTGCTTTTGTACCATATTTATCAAAAAACTCTTTAGATTGATAAATGTATTTTTTCTTAAAGAAAAATCCATCTTCTTTTTTAAACAAGTAACTTCCGCTTTTAGATCCAAACCAATAACCAACCATATTACCAACAATTCCCATAATAGAAACTAAACTGGCTAATAAAACTACATTTAAAAAGTCGTTTCCTAAACTTACTTCTTTCATTAAAGATTCGCTGTAAATTCCACAAAGAAATAACAAACTATCACCAGGAAGAAAAAATCCGGCAAGCAATCCTGTTTCTGCAAAAATTATAAATAAAACCACATAAAGTCCTATTTTAATTCCGCCAAGCTCAAGTAATATATAAAATTCTGGGTTAAATAATTGTTTCCAATCGAAGTCAGACATAAAGAAAATTTTAATAAATAAATAAGTTTGTGAAAGTAATTATTATTTCTTGAATTTGATATTAAAAATATGTTATAAATAAAAAATACTTTTGTTAGAAAATCTCTTTAATCTCTATCATACAAACAACAACTGTGAAGCTTTTTATACACTTCATCACTAGCTTTTACCTCATCTGTATCGTGACCAACATTTGCAACAGCTTTTTTAACATCCAATAATGATGATTTTTGTTCGTTTAAAATCAATTGCAAGTTATGATTATCAATATTCCAATCAACACTTTTTACTCCAGCAACCGAATATGCTGCTTTTTCAATACGTTTTTTACATTGCTCGCAATTACCATTAACATCAAAATTATATTTGGCATTTTTACTTTTCTTTTCTTGAGCTTGAGATGAAAACAATCCCATAAATACTACAAGTACAATAAATAAATTCTTCATTTTATATTTTTAATAATTTGTAAATTTTTTGTAATGTATTTTATTTAATTTTAAATCGCAATCCTGCATAATACATTTGTCCAAAAACTGGAGCAAACACTATTGACGTATCAAATGTTGAGCCAAAAGGATTATTAGAACCTAAAACCGCTTTTTTCTGACGATAATTACCAATATTTTCTCCACCAACATACATTTCAAAAGTACTAGAAAATGTTCTTGTTATTTGGGCATTCATAACTGCAAACGATGGTGAGAAAGTAGGCAATCTATCAATTTCTGGATTGCTCGACGTTATTGGTAATTGTTGTTTTCCAAGCCAATTTATTGTGTAATCAAATTTCCATTGTTTTCCTTTTTCAATTATATGTGTTTCAAATTCTAAATTGGCAAATAAACGATGTTTGGCTTGCAAAGGACGTTGGAAATTTCCAGATAAATAATCAGTTTCAATGTCGTAATATTTATAAGCAGTTCGCAAATTAAAATGTTTTATCAATTCAATATTAAAATCCAATTGTAAACTATTGGCAAACGATTTTCCTTTTAAATCATAAAATAAAACTTGTTGAGGACTTTGCAGAACATCAACAATGGCTTGATTTTGAAAATCGGTTCTATAAAAATCTACTGTTGCATCGGCAGATTTACCAAATAGTTTAAAGTTTTGAGTTAAGCTCATACCATAATTCCAAGCAATTTCTGGATTTAAACCATATATTTTTCCACCAGTATCAAGAATAGAAAATACTCTAGAACTTGCAAAAAATTGTTGATTTTCGGCAAAAATATTAGCTGCTCGTTTTCCTCTTCCTATTGAAAAACGCACAACTCCTTTTTCCCAAGGATTATATCTTGCATGCAGTCTTGGTGTAATAAATACTCCTAACCTATTGTGATAATCTAATCTTCCGCCAAGAATTAAACTAAATTTATCGTTATTATCATAAGTATATTCAAAAAAAGCTCCTGCAGAATTATCTGTTCTACTTACGTCAAATGTGTTTACAAACTCTGAATAGTTATCATAAGTAAAATTTACACCTGTAGAAAATTTATTTATTGTATTATCAATAATCGAGTTAAAAATAATATTAGAATAATAACTTTGCTGTTTAATATTATAGTTGTTTAAACCAAAATACGATTGCTGATTATGGTTGCTAAATGCGTTTTGAAAACCAATACTTTGATAAGGCATATCTTTAAAAACATAGCCAATTTTAGAAGCAAAATCAAATCGTTCTGTATTGATTTCTGAACTCCAAAAGTTGGTTGTTCCTTTATCTCTTTTTTTATCAAAATCTATTTCGCCTGTTTGTTTTTCATCATTCATATATTTAAAATTAATGAACGAAACCCAACCAGTTTCTGGATTTGCATATTGCCAACGATTGACTAAATTTATTTGTTTCGCCAACGGATTATCAAGAAAACCATCATCATTCATATCATTTTTAGATACTCTTGTGTTGCCATGAACATACAAACTTGTTGCCCATTTATCAGAAATTTTCTTGTTGAAATGAGTGTTTAATTCAAATCTAGAATCGGTAGAACCATACGCATTTAAAAAAAACGGAATGTCTTTCATTGGTTTTATTAACTCGGTATTTATTTGTCCAGATATACTTTCGTAACCATTAACAACACTTCCTGCGCCTTTTGTAATTTGAATACTTTCTACCCAAGTTCCAGGCGTAAAAGATAATCCATAAGCTTGCGATGCACCACGAACCGAAGGAATATTTTCTTCGGTAATCATTAAATATGGACTGGTTAAACCCAACATTTTAATTTGTTTAGTTCCAGTTAATGCATCGGCAAAATTTACATCTATTGACGGATTAGTTTCAAAACTTTCTGCCAAGTTGCAACAAGCAGCTTTAAGCAATTCTTTACTAGTAACAACGGTTGTATTGGTAACTTTTGTAAGTGATTTTTGCAATCCTTTTTTCTTGGTTACAATTTTTACTTCGTCTAATTTTTCTTGAGAGAAAGTAGTAATTGAAAAAACCAACGATAGAAAAACTATTGTTTTTTTCATTATAAATTGATTTATTTTTAAAAATTATGAAGATTATAATTTAAAAAATAAATCAGGCGTAAAAAGTATATTGGCAATAAAGTTGGTAAAATGGTGGCGCATTTGCATAGCAATAAAAACCAACATTTTTAGAATAAAAAATAGTATTATGGTTAGAATTTTCAATTAAAAAAGTTTTGTAATTACTTAAAACAGTTTCTAACGGAAATAAAGTTTTAGAGCTTAGACATTTTTCAATCTTGCTTTTTAAAATTACTTGTTTGTCTGAGCAACATTCTTTGTGTGTTTGTTCAACTTTGGCGCAACAACTTTTTTCTTCAAGTTTCGGTTTCATTTCACAAACTTCTTCCTTAGAAAAAACAGAGGAAATAGATGCAATTTTATCTTGACAATAATGCACATTAAATGCCAATCCCGAATTGGAAACCAATACGAAAAAAGCTATAAATAAACTTATTTGTTTTTTAAAGTGCATAGTGCAAATGTAATAGAAAACATTTTATTATTTATTAAAATGTTATTATAAAAAAACGCCTTCAGCTTGCACTGAAAACGTTTTACAAAAAACTAAAAAACCTACTACTAATTTTTAATGAATTTTTGGTTAATAAATTTTTTTAATTATAGTTTGATAGTTTAATCATTATTTATCCATAATTCTACTTGACCTAATGGAGATTTGCCATTTACTTTTCTTATTAAAAATTTATTATTTAATAAACTATTTGCTAGATTAGCAATCTCTCTATCTTCATCATTAAAATATCTAATTGTGTTATCGCAGCCATTCTCTTTAAATTCAATACCTGGAGCATTCCATTTTTTTAAATTAAAATTTTCTTGTATGGATAAAACATTTTTTTTGTTTTTTTTATTTGAATATTGAATATACATTGTTGGATTTTTGTATGTACTCAAAAAATTGTTTTGCGGGATTATTGTTGGTACATTAAATAAACTATCCAATTTTTTTAGTTCGAAAGTATTATTTTTGTAGTTTGTTTTTTCTTCAATACTCATTATTAAAGTATCTTTTTTTGATAGTTTTTTATCTGTATCTACTATGGATTTGTAATGTTTAACTAAACTTAGATATTCTTTATCAACCTCTCTATAATAATCTTTCCAACCACATTTTAACTTGTCAGAAGGAGTTACATTAGCAAAAAATTGAGCTAACATCCTTTTTTTTACAGGATTATCATTTAAAATTATAAGTTCTGTTGCATATCTATCATACTGTAATAATTCTGACATTCCAACTGCTCTATCTTTAAAACCCCAATTTATTATTATTGTTAAAACAACTATTAGAAATGAGCCAAAAATCCATTTAAAAAAATTTAATTTAATTTTAAATTTTTCAATTTCTAAATTTTTTGTTTCTAAATTATTTATTTCAGGAACTTCAATTTTTGGAGTTTCAAAAACTATATTTTTGTCTATATTTTCCATAATATTATAATTCTATTAATTTACATTAATCTTTTAATTTGAAAATCTAAAACTCCAAATGGTAAATTTTGTTCGTTTTCTATAACCATTTTTCCCAGCGTATTCCAAGTGTAAGATCCATTAATACTTAAATCATTTTTAATATTCTGAATATCAATCTCACCCATTAATTTTCCATTTTGCTTAATTTCAATAGTAACTTTCTTAACTATCACTACTTCCATTACAACATTTTCATGAAGTATGCTTTTCCATGTATCTCTGTTAGATTTTTTCAAAAGCATTATCATATTTCTAATTTCATTTTCATAAACACCTCCGTTTTGAGTGTCGAAAACTATTTCTTTAACATCATTAAATTCAAAAGAAATACTATAATTTTTTTCAGTCCCTACTTTTAAAGATAATAATCCTAGTAATGTCACACCAAAATCTAATTTTCTCTCTCCAGAAATAATATGATTAGGCATATTTGCTTTTATAATTTTGTTTTGCCATTTTATCGATTGCTGATCTGGGAAAATTCTATTAAGATTATCTATAATTCTGTCGTCACTATTTAAAATCACTCCGGGTAAAATTGCTTCGCTTGCAATTGAAATAAAATTAAATCCCTTATAATTTTCTTCAATGAATTTTTCAAAAGTTTTCATAATTTGTATTTTTAATTGATTAATAACACCACAAACCTAATAACAACAAGAAAACCATTCTTAGGGAAAACCCTAAACCATAAAAGGATTTTTCCTTAACAGTATATTAATGTAGAATTCTATAATTTTTATAAAAAATGATTATATTTATTAACTTTTAACACTATTAGGTGTTTTATTGAGTTATATTAGGGTTTTCCCTAATTTTAAAAAGAATATTAAACTTAGTATTGTAAAAAAATTATTAACCTTTAAATTATATCATTTTGAAAAAAGTTACATTATTATTATTATTAGTGTTTTTAGGAATCTTTTTGAGCTGCAAAAAAGAAACACAAGTATCATCATCTAAAGTTGATGCAATTCAAGATTCAACTCTTTGTGAAGAATTAAAAAAAGAAATTCAAGGAAGTACTCCAGAAGAAAGAGCACTTTGGTTATTTCAAAATCCTCAAAAATTTTGTAATCCAAAAGTTTATCTGTGTAGTGAAGAAACTCATAATATTGGTGTGGGTAAATATAATGAAATAGTATTATCTTATTTAAACGAATACAATCAAGCACCTAAATATTATCCCTTTACTTGGTCTGAAATAAATAATATGATTCGAGTTAAAGAACAAGAATCAGATTATAATTGTTACAAATATTATTTATGCATAGAAGATATTGATAATAATGACTGTAAAATTTCTCTCGTAAATAAATTTAGTTTAGATAAAACTTGTTATTCTATTCCTTTATTAAAAGGAGTTGCTTCTGTAAATTCATTAAAACCTTATGATACATTCGTTTTCACTAAAGCCAATGTTACTTTTACTGGATTTAATAGTAAAGTTGAATATGTGTTTTCTGTAAAAAATAATTTTTATGATTTATCAGATGATCCAGGATTTAAAAGCGGAGTAAAATCAGCAATATTAAGTCCGTTCTAAAATTAAAAAATGATGTTTACAATTTTTAACTACATAAATCCAATTAAATTTATTGTTTTATTTACATTTATATATTGTTGCTTGTTTTTAAAAAAGACTACAATTATAAATAAATGTTTATTTTCATTATTGTTGCTTGCTTTAGTAACAGAGATTATAAATTCGATTTGTAGTTTTTATAATTTTAAATTAGGTTTTATTTCTAATTTTTATGTAATACTTCATCATTCAATATGGATTATAATTTTAAGGTTTCATTTTAAATTAACTTTTATAAATTTAATCATCATTACCTTTATAAGTATTTCAATTTTAGATATCATCATTAACAAAGGTTTGTTTAAATTTAATTATCAAACCTTTGTATTAGGTTCACTTTGTTATTTGATTTTATTTATTTATGAAAGTGCAATTCAGTTAAAAAAAGAAAATTTATCCTTTTTTCAAACTAATAAATTTCTACTTATATGTGCTCCACTATTATTTTTTATTGGATTGAGTTTTATGTTTGGTTTTAAAAGTAAAGAATTGACTTCAACCTATTTATTTATGGATATTAAATTATATACTTTTATTTCCTTTTTAGTAAACATAATCTACTACACACTAATAAACCTTTACATATACAAAGAACGAAAACTACAAAATGGTTAAAGATGTTGCTTTTGGAATTATTATAAGCTTACTATTCATAAGTCTAGTTGTATTGTTTTGCATCATAATTATCAAACTTTACATTCAAAAAATAAAAAAATATAATGCTGTTATATATCAAAATGAGATTGAATTTCAAAAAACATTAAACCAATCTATTCTAGAAACTCAAGAACAATTATTACATTCTATTTCTCAAGATTTACATGATGATGCTGGTCAACAACTAACCGTAATTAACTTTCAATTAGAAAATTTAAAATTAGATTATCCAGATTGTCAAAATGATTTAAATCCAATTTCTGAATCGGTTTCTAGAATAGCAACTTCATTAAGAAACATTAGCCATTCATTAAATAACAATTGGCTTATTGAAAACGGATTGGTTGAAGCTATTCATCAAGAAATTGAACGTATTAAAAAAAATAAAATACTTACAATAGATGCTAAAATTGATGCAATTGATAAAAAATTTACAACCGATGAACAAATTGTAATTTATAGAATATTTCAAGAAATACTAAACAATATTTTAAAACACGCAAAGTCAAGTAAAGTAGAAATTTCTATTACAAATAATCCTAATTTTAAAATTATAATTCAGGACAATGGCATTGGATTTGACCAAAATAAATCATCTGACAAGTCAAATTCTATTGGAATAAAAAATTGCATTATTAGAGCTGAATTAATTAAGTATAACTTCGAAATAGAATCGCAACTATCAATTGGAACAACTGTAATTCTTCAAGAAATAAAAAAAATAATATGAGTCAAATTACCATTTGTATAATAGACGATCATAAAATTGTTCGTGAAGGTTTAATAGAATTATTACACAAATTGGGTAATATAAAAGTTACCTATGAATTTGAAAATGGTGTTGATTTTCTTGCCGCATTGCCACTAGAAAAAAAGCCAGATATGTATATTCTAGATTATTCTATGCCAAATCTTAACGGAATTGAAGTGCTTAAAAAACTAGAAGAACTAGAAGAAGAATTCAAAGTTTTATTATTGACGCAACACTTTGACGAAAATATAATTAACGAAGCATACAATTATGGCGCAAGAGGTTTTTTAAACAAAAATTGTACTGCACACGATTTAAAATTTGCTATTAACAATATTGCTACTATTGGTTATAATAATGTTTCAGAAATATTAAAACGCATTAAGAACTATGAAGATAATAATATAAAATTTAAAAAATCTGATATTGTAATATCTAAAAGAGAGCACGAATTTTTAACAATGGTTTGTAATGAAAATGAATATACCTATGAGCAAATGGCTTTAAAAATGGGACTTTCTGTAAAGTCATTAGAAAATTATAGAGTAGCATTGTTTGATAGATTTGGCATAAAATCTAAAGTTGGATTAGTCTTGTTTTCTTTTAAAAATAAATTAACCGAACCTTTTTTATAATCTATTTTACCATTTTCTTTTGATAATAAAATGCTGGAATAAATAACATTAAAAATAATGGTTGAATTATAAATCTTCTAATGTAAAACAATGTCATTTTATTTTCTTCACCAAAAAAATGATACACAAATACAAAACTTATAAGTAAAATAGAACCTAAAATAATATATAAAAAAGTTGCGAATTTTACAATTTTAAAATCTTTAAAAAGCACATAAAGTAAAGCTAGAGACAATATCGAATTTAGATAAAATCGAAATCCCAAACTTAAAAAAAGTTTAATTTGATTAATTTTAGGCAAAGGTAAATTGGCATACTCACTTTTATAATAAACCAATAAGGGATCGTAAAATAAAGCATCTTCAAAAGCTCTAATTGCAATTAAAAAAAGAATTAGAATTATTGCCAAAAACAATTGTACTTTATTATTCAGTATTTTTTTTAGCATAAAACGAAAATTTGTTAACCCAAATAACCCATAATAAAAACACAATTCCATAAATAAACAACGGAAAAACTACGCCGTGAAGTACTTCTTGATATTGAGGATAATAATACAAAGCAGCGCACAACAAGGCAATTCTAGTAATATTAAAAAAGTGAATTATACTACTTCCAAGTAAAATAAATACTATAGTTTTTTTAAATTTACCTGTAAAGGCAATTATAAAACTTATAAATAAAATTATAACACTCAAAGCATTGCATCCTTCAATTATGCGACCAACCCATTTTTTATGAAAAAATATTTTTACACTTGCTTCCTTTAAATTAGGCATTGAATAGGTTGAAGCATCAAATAAATTTAAAACAAATTCTGTTTGACTAGCAACTAAAATTGTAAAACCATCAACTTCATGGTTTTTTTCGTTAAATTGAGATAAATAACTTTGGTAAGCAATTGTCAAAAATAAATATACAACAAAAAACTTAGCCAAAAAAAGCAAAAAAGGTTTGTATTCTATTAGATATTTTTTCAAGATGAAATTTTTAACAAATTTATATAATTCTAAGATAAAGCAATCATTACTTTTGCATAAAAATTATTAAAAATGAACTTAGAAGATTTAAAACTAAATATTACAGATATAATTGCAAATGATGATTTGGCAGTACAAGATAAATTAATGGAAATTTGTACTTTTTTATCTAACAATGTACCTTATTATAATTGGGTAGGATTTTATTTTGCCAATCACGAAACTAAAACATTACATCTTGGTCCTTATTTTGGTGCAGCAACAGATCATACCGTAATTCCGTTTGGAAAAGGAATATGTGGACAAGTTGCCAATTCTAACCAAAATTTTGTAGTTCCAGATGTTACTGCTCAAGACAATTACATAGCTTGTAGCATAACTGTAAAATCTGAAATTGTAGTTCCGTTATTTGTAAACGGAATAAATATTGGTCAAATAGATATCGATTCGCATACAATTGATCCATTTACCGAAGCTGACGAACGATTTTTAGAATTTGTAAATAGCGAAGTTGCCAAATTATTTTAAAAATAAATCGTATTTCATATATTATACGTGGTATTTTTTTATACTTTTGCACACGAATTAAGAAACACTTATTTCAATACATAATAATCATTAAATAATATTAGCATGTACTTAACTAAAGGAGTTAAAACAGACATCTTCGCTAAACACGGAGGAAAAGCAGAAAACACTGGTTCTACAGAAGGACAAGTTGCTTTATTTACATTCAGAATTTCACACTTAACAGAGCATTTGAAAAAAAATCGTCACGATTATAATACAGAACGCTCACTAGTACTTTTAGTAGGTAAAAGAAGAAGTCTTCTTGATTACTTAAAAAAGAAAGATGTTGTAAAATATCGTGAGTTGATTAAAGAATTAGGTATTAGAAAATAATACATATTTAAGAGGTGCTTTTGCGCCTCTTTTTTTTATATATTAAAATGTTCCAAAAAAATCCCTTTGGAGTTTGTGGTAAAAAAAAAGTTTAGTTTTTCATTGGGTTTTAGGCAATAACTACGCAACAACAACACAACTAGAACCCATGTTTAACTTAGAGAATTAAATTTATGATTCCACAATTATTTGTAGAAAAAATCGATTTAGGTGATGGAAGAAGCATCACAATCGAGACAGGACGTTTGGCTAAACAAGCTGACGGTTCTGTAGTAGTAAGAATTGGTAAAACTGTTATTTTAGGAACAGTTGTATCGTCTAGAAAAGCAAGTCCAGGTATCGATTTTTTACCGTTAACGGTAGATTATCGCGAAAAATTTGCAGCAGCAGGACGTTTTCCTGGAGGTTTCTTCAAGAGAGAAGCACGTCCAAGCGATAACGAAGTGCTAACAATGAGATTGGTTGATCGTGTTTTGCGTCCGCTTTTCCCAAGTGATTATCATGCAGAAGTTCAAGTTATGATTCAGTTAATGAGTCATGATGAAGATGTAATGCCAGATGCACTAGCAGGATTAGCAGCGTCAGCAGCATTGGCATTGTCTGATATTCCATTTGAAACATTGATTTCTGAAGCTAGAGTTGGAAGAATTGACGGTAAATTTATCATCAATCCATCACGTGCACAATTAGAATTATCAGATATTGATATGATGATTGGTGCTTCAACCGATTCTATCGCAATGGTAGAAGGAGAAATGAAAGAAATTTCAGAAGCAGAAATGTTAGAAGCAATTAAATTTGCTCACGAACATATTAAAGTACAAATTGCTGCTCAAGAACGATTGGCAAATGCATTTGGAAAGAAAGAAGTTCGTACTTACGAAACTGAAAAAACCGATGATGCAATTCATGCTAAAGTAAGAGCTTATGCTTATGACAAAATTTATGAAATTGCAAGAAAAGGTTCTGCTAAACAAGAACGTTCAACAGCATTTTCAGAAGTTAAAGAAGAAGTAAAAGCGTTGTTTACAGAAGAAGAATTGGCTGAAAATGGCGATTTAGTTGGAAAATATTTCTACAAAGTCAACAAAGAAGCAGTTCGTAATGTAACTTTAGATTTAGGAACACGCCTTGACGGAAGAAAAACTACCGAAATTCGCCCTATTTGGTGTGAAGTAGATTATTTACCATCAGTTCACGGTTCAGCATTGTTTACTCGTGGAGAAACTCAAGCATTGGCAACAGCAACTTTAGGAACATCTAGAGAAGCTAACCAAATTGATTCACCAAGCGAACAAGGTGAAGAAAAATTCTATTTACATTATAATTTTCCTCCATTTTCAACAGGAGAAGCTCGTCCTTTAAGAGGAACTTCAAGAAGAGAAGTTGGTCACGGAAACTTGGCACAACGTGCTTTGAAAAATATGATTCCTGCCGATTGTCCTTATACAATTCGTGTGGTTTCAGAAGTATTAGAATCTAACGGTTCGTCTTCAATGGCAACAGTTTGCGCTGGAACATTATCTTTAATGGATGCAGGAATTCAAATGATTCGTCCAGTTTCTGGAATTGCAATGGGATTAATTACAGATGGTGATCGTTTTGCTGTTTTATCTGATATTCTTGGTGATGAAGATCATTTAGGAGATATGGATTTCAAAGTAACTGGAACTTCAGAAGGAATTACAGCTTGTCAAATGGACATTAAAATTGACGGATTAAAATATGAAATCATGGAGCAAGCTTTGGCTCAAGCTCGTGATGGACGTTTACATATCTTATCAAAATTAGTTGAAACATTGGCTAAACCAAATTCAGACGTAAAAGTTCACGCTCCAAAAATTATTATGCGTACCATTCCTGGAAACTTTATTGGTGCATTAATTGGACCTGGAGGAAAAGTAATTCAAGAATTACAAAAAACTACTGGTTGTACAATTGTAATTAACGAAGTTGACGAACAAGGAGTTGTAGAAATTCTTGGAACTGATCCAGATGGAATTGCAGCAGTATTAGCTAAAATTGATTCTATCATTTTTAAACCACAAATGGGTGAAGCTTATGAAGTGAAAGTAATTAAAATGTTAGATTTTGGGGCTGTTGTAGAATATACTGATGCGCCAGGAAACGAAGTTTTATTACACGTTTCTGAACTAGCTTGGGAAAGAACAGAAAATGTTGCCGATGTTGTAAATATGGGTGATGTTTTTCAAGTGAAATATTTAGGAGTTGATCCTAAAACTAGAAAAGAAAAAGTTTCTAGAAAAGCACTTTTACCAAGACCTCCAAGAGAAGAAAATAAAATTACTCCAAAAGCGGAATAATCACATTTTTTACTATATTTTAAATCTCGTTTGTATATGCAAACGGGATTTTTTTTTGAAATTGACGAAAATTTTTAAGCTTAATTTTGAAAGAAAACCAATTTTCAACTTCATTTTTAAACCAATAAAAGAAAAAATTGGCTATATTAATTGATAAATTTTTAACTATTGTTTTATGGTTACTGTCTTTAAATAAATCTAATTTTGTTCATAAATTTATTATTCAAAAATGACTAAAACCGTAGGAATTATAGGTGCTGGAATTGGCGGACTTGCATTGTCAATTCGACTGGCTAATCTAGGTTTTAAAGTAACCGTTTTTGAGAAAAATAGTTATGCTGGCGGTAAGTTAAGCGAACTTAAACTCAACGGATTTCGATTTGATAAAGGACCATCATTGCTCACTATGCCTTTTCTAATCGACGAATTAACAAATTTACAAAGCAGCAAGCATAAATTTGAATATCAGAAATTAGAAGTTATAACCAATTATTTTTATACAGATGGAACGCAATTAAAAGCATCTTCCAATATTGATGATTTTGCGCAAGAAATTCATTCAAAATTAGACGAAAAAAAAGAATCAGTTTTAAAACACATTAAACGCAATGAATTTTATTTTAAAACCACAGAAGATTTATTTATGAAACAATCATTGCATCAAATTAAAAATTTTATAAATCTAAAAACGGTAAAAGGCATTTTATTATCTCCTTTTTTAGGATTATTTAGTACAATGCATAAAAAAAATAAACAAACATTTTCTAATCCTAAAACAATACAACTTTTTAATCGTTACGCAACGTATAACGGTTCAAATCCTTATAAAGCGCCTGCTTTAATGAATATGATTTCGCATTTAGAATTCAATCTTGGCGCTTATCTTCCGCTTAAAGGAATGCATCAAATTACAAACCATTTGGTTCATTTAGCCGAAGATGCTGGAGTAGAAATTAAATATAATGAAACCGTTGAAGCTTTAGAAATAGGTTCTAATAATCGTATAAATTACATTAAAAGTAATGGAGTGAATTACCCTTTTGATATTGTGGCAAGTGATGTAGATATTCGAGTACTTTACAAACATTTATTACCTTGTTCATTTACGCCTACAAAATTAATTCAACAAGAAAAATCAAGTAGTGCTTATGTTTTTTATTGGGGAATTAACAAAGAGTTTTCAGCATTAGGACTTCATAATATTTTATTTAGTGACGATTATAAAAAAGAATTTGATTACTTGTTTTCGAAACAGTTTCCAACCGATGATCCTACTATTTACATTAATATAACATCCAAATATTGTAAAGATGATGCTCCAGAAGGTTGTGAGAATTGGTTTGTAATGGTAAATGTGCCGCATAATAAAAATAGTACTATTGAATACGCAATCGATATTAGAAAAAATGTTGTTGAAAAAATTAATAGTATATTGAGAACAAATATCGAACAGTTTATTGTTACAGAAAGCACTTTGAGTCCAGTTGATATTGAAAATCAAACTTCTTCGTATGGTGGTTCACTTTATGGAAACTCAAGCAATAATAAGTTTGCCGCCTTTTTAAGACACGCAAACTTTTCGTCAAGTATTAAAAATTTGTACCTTGTTGGCGGAAGTGTGCATCCTGGTGGCGGAATTCCATTGTGCCTTTTAAGTGCAAAAATTGCAAGTCAACTTATTGTAGACCGAGTAAAGAAATGAAAGAAACGTACAAATCCTATTTTTTATATTTTTTAATACTAGTATATGTATCTGGTTCAATTGGATTTGTTGTTAATCCAACATTTTTTAGTCCTTTTACACCTTATACTTTGCTATTTACTTGTTTTGTTTTTTTGATTCATCAACCAATATCTGATAAAAAATATATTTTAGCATTTTTCTCTATCGCAGTTTTGGGCTATATTATTGAATTGATTGGTATAAAAACAGGTTTGCTATTTGGCAATTATTCGTACGGAAATGGTTTAGGTTTCAAATTATTCGATGTTCCTTTAATTATATCTATCAATTGGGCAATGCTTATTTGTGCTGGAATTGTAACTGTAAGCAAAGTTTTTAATAATAAATTTATAGTCATCAGTGTTACAGCTTTTGTAGTTACTTTTATTGATTTAATAATTGAGCAAGTGGCTCAAAAACTTGATTTTTGGAAATTTGAAGGTGGATTGCCTGGATTACATAATTATTTAGGTTGGATTGGAGTTGTCTTTTTTACATCCTATTTTTTTTATCCTTGGATAATAAAAGGAAACAGTAAAGTATCGTCAGTCGTTTTACTATTGCAAATTATATTTTTTACCTCTTTATTTATATTTATTTAACATGGAAATAGTAGTTAGTATAGGCATTGTTTTAGTCACTTTTATTTTGACAGAGTTTTCAGCTTGGGCAAATCACAAATACATCATGCATGGTTTTATGTGGTATTTTCATGCTGATCATCACAAAAAAGACCATAAAAGTTGGTTTGAACGAAATGACCTTTTTTTTATAATTTATGCCGTTCCAAGTTGGTTGCTTATTATGTTTGGCATGATGAATAATTTTGCTTGGTACACTTGGGTTGGTTTTGGTATTCTGCTTTACGGATTGGCCTATTTTGTAGTACATGATTTAATAATTCATCAACGATTTAAAGTATTTACAAAATCTAAAAATGTTTATGTTTTAGCGTTGCGTCGCGCTCATAAAATGCATCATAAAAACATTGGAAAAGAAGGTGGAGAAAGTTTTGGAATGTTAATTATTAAAAGAAAATACATTCAAGCTGCATTAAAACAATCTAGATTGGCATCAGCTTAATGAAATTAAAATAAAAGTATAATTTTAATTTAAAAAGTGTCATTTAATCTAATGTTTTATATCAAAATAATAAATTTAAACCATTAAATGGAAGATGAAAATATAGTTACTTGTACCGTTTGCAAAAAAAGCGAAAGTTCTTTTTATAAATCTACAAATGCGTTAATGCACGAACCAAATAATGAGCTTTATATTTTTAATTTTTGTGCCAATTGCGAAACGGTTTTTTTAACAAATCCTGTAACTCTTGAAATATTAAATAACTACTATACTGATAATTATCTGCCTTACAGAGGTGCAAAAGCTTGGGGTAAATACAGTTCTTTTGTAATAAATAGTCAAAAAGCGTTAGATTTAAAACGAGTCAATTTAGTAAAAAAATACCTTAAAAAAAACGAATCAAATGATAGTGTTTTAGATGTTGGATGCGGAAATCCTAGTTTTTTAGAACTATTAAATCAAAAAACTAAGGTAAATTGTACAGGAATCGATTTTTCTGACTCTGGTTGGAATGGAACAAACTATCAAGATTTAACACTTAAAAAAGTTGCGATTGAAGATTTTAAGACTTCTACACTTTTTGACGTAATTACGCTTTGGCATTATCTTGAGCACGACTACAACCCAAATCAAACTATTGAAACGCTCTATAAATGTTTAAAACCTGGCGGAAGATTAATTATTGAAGTGCCTGATTATAAAAGCTGGAGTGCCAAAATACAAAAATCGCATTGGCAAGGTTGGCATAGTCCGAGGCATCTTTCATTATTTTCTAAAAAAAGTTTTGACCAATTGTTTAAAACTGATAAATGGCAAATAATACAACATTTTCGATACGGCACACTTGACGCTTTCACGTTATGGTGGCTTGGAAAAATGGAAAAGAAAGGCATTAATTGGTCTGGAAGTATGGCGCCAAATTTTTGGATGCTTGTTTTTTTGAAAGTAATTACTTTGCCTATTTTTTTATTTGAAAAACTAGTTCCGTTAGGTATTCAAATTTTAATAGTCGAAAAAAAATAATTTAAATTGCCATAGAAATAAATTAAATTAAAAACGGATGACCCAAATAACAACTTGTACTTTTTTTAAATTGGAACATTTTTCCAACAAATTTTGGGCTTTTGCGCAAATGCAACTAGGACACGCACATTTCAAAAATATCGAAGGATTAGTATTTTACAAACTTTTAGGTTCTGGAGCCGAAAATGGTTTTAGTTCAAAACCAAACTTTGGAACGTATGCGTTATTATGTATTTGGGATTCAGAAGCGAAAGCAACAGCATTTTTCGAAAATAATTCATTTTTTAAAAAATATAAGTCTAAAAGTACCGAATCGTTTACTGTTTTTGCACATTCAGCAGAAGCACACGGAAAATGGGACGGAAAGCAACCATTTATTTCTCATGCAACATTGGCGTTAGACAAACCAGTTATGGTGTTAACCAGAGCGAGTATTCGAATTTCAAAATTAATTTCTTTTTGGAGAAGAGTTGGTAACGTAAGTAAAAGCTTGGAAGATTACAACGGATTGGTACTTTCAATTGGGGTTGGCGAATGGCCATTGATACAACAAGCAACCTTAAGTATTTGGAAAACACAAGCCGAAATGATTGATTATGCTTATAAAAATGAAAAACACAAAGAAGTTGTACGACTAACCAGAAAACTCAAATGGTACAAAGAAGAACTGTTTGCACGATTTACTCCTTATAAATTTTCAGGAAAATGGAATGGTAAAAATGTAGAAAATTTGTTGAATGCATAGTTTTAAGAAAAGCACTTTTATAAATTCCTCCAAGAGAAGAAAATAAAATTACTCCTAAAACGGAATAGATTTTTTAAAAATCATAAAAATTCCCCAATTCATTCAATTGAATTGGGGTTTTGCTTTTATAATTGATACCTTTATAATTATTAAATAAAATTTTATGAAATTGAACATTGAAATTAAATCTATTTATTCTATAGATGAAATAAACAATTATTGGTCTAATGAAGATTACATTGCCTTGCTAGAAGCATTTGGTTTTGACGATGGAAAATCAATCAATCCAGAAAATTTACAAGAAATGTTATTCATGGCAATTAGTGATTTTGAACCTAATAAAGCTGCTCAAATTGTACTTACTTACAAATTATCAAGTGATTTAAACGAAGGTCAAATTGAACAAATTTCTAACGATATGCTTATTGATAAAGTTTGTGAAGAGTATCCAGAAATTCATTTACACAAGCATTTATTTTCGATAAATCAGTTGGTTTATAAAGCGTTTAATGGAACTTTTCCCAATGCGAAAGCTAGTTTAATAAAATTTTCAGTTTCTAAAAATGAATTAGAAATCTTATCAAAATCGGATGTTTTAAAAGCATTTAATAATGGATTAAATGACAGTAATCTTATAAGAAGATTGTTTGATGAACCAATGACTACGAATGCTGATTTTCCTGATGCTGAAAGTATCATTTGGGAATTAAATACAGCTAACAATTTAAATTTTGAATTAATTAC
The DNA here is from genome assembly GCF_043760115.1 of Flavobacterium sp. Classification (GTDB taxonomy): domain Bacteria; phylum Bacteroidota; class Bacteroidia; order Flavobacteriales; family Flavobacteriaceae; genus Flavobacterium. The sequence continues at coordinate 14,547 of NZ_JAYUPK010000153.1, read as the reverse complement.
ATCTGAATATTGGTTAGATAGAGAATCCTTTTTATCAAATGAATTTGAAGGAGAAATTTTAAAATTAGAATAAAATAATAACTTGTAAATTAAAACCTCAATTCATTTAGTTGAGTTGGGGTTTTCGTTTTTTTGGCTATGGTCAAGAATTTATATTTATTTCTAATATTTTTTGCCACAAATTAAAAGATTAGAAGGATTTTAATCTTACAAAAAAGCATAAAAAATATATAAAAATATTTGTAATCAGTGGTTTAAGGTTTATAAAATATTATTTAGACTAAAGCCATTTTTTTTAAACCATTTAGATATTAAGGTTCATTAAGTTTTACAGCTCTTAATGAACCTTAATATCTAAATGGTTAAAATTTCTTCTTTATTTTTATTGACCCACAATTAGCGATAGAACCAATTTATAAATAAAACAAAAAATCCTCTCATTTCTGAAAGGCTTGTTATTCTATAAAATTTGCTTATTCTTTTACGAATTTGCTAGTTGTAGTTCCTTTATCGGTGGTTACTTTTATAAAGTAGTTACCGGTTTTTAAATTTGATACCTCAATTGTGTTTGAAGGATTAGTTGTTGTTAAAACCACTTGTCCCAACATATTATAAATTGAAATAGACGTCATTTCAATTTCGTTTTTTACTTCAATATGCAATAAATCTTTAGCAGGATTTGGGTATAAAACGAACTCGTTTTCAAAAACAAAAGCATCATTATTCAATGCTTGAAAAGTTGAAGTTGCTGTGTTGGTTACAATTGGAAAATTATAATCAAAATAGATATTTGCTTGATTGCTAATGGTGTTTCCAACGACTAACGTTGATTTTGTTTTGATTTTAAAAACCACATAACCATCATTATTGGCATCATCAAAAGGAAGATTGATGTTTTCAAAAATGAATTCTACTTTGTTGCCGCTTATTCTTGTTGTGCAACTATGAGAAGCATCGATCATTTGTAAACTTGAAATATCAAATTTTGAAACATCTATCATATCTTTTACTACAATATTTTGAGCAGGAAAAGTACCAGTGTTTTCAAAACGAATTTTGTAATGCACATATTTTCCAATCATGCTTGGGTTGATGGTGTTGCCTTCTAAACACGTTTTGTCATTAGGATCATAAGAATTTACAACCGTTTGATTTAATGCAGCAGTATTGTCAATTGGTGTTTCATCAGTATTTAAACCATTTATTGTTGCAGAATAACTCAAAATAGCACCAGCATTTACGGCTGGAGTTTCCATAGGAGAATTTACATTTAAAGTTACAATAAATTCACCCGATTGAAAAGGTGCAATTGTGCCAATATTCCAAGAAAGCGAACCTACATTTTGAGTGATTGGTGCTAAAGTTGCCCCAACATAATCTAAAACGGCATCGTTATAATTAAAAACCAAAGTTGCTGTTTCAGACATATTTCCTTTGTTTTTGTATTTAATTTTATAAGCAGCATCAAAACCAGGACGAGCTGGAAGTAGCGGAATAACGATCACTTCAAGATCGTGATGAACACCATTTGGCGTTATACAAAAATTTTGAGAAAACGGACTTGTAGCAGTTGGAAAAGTAACTGATGCAGTAGCTGGAGAAACAGTAAAATAAGTTGGATTTTCAAATTGTGGAGTTATTGTGTGTGTGCCAGATTGAACAGGTATTGAATAATTGCCTGAAACGTTTGAAATTATACTTCCTGAAACAGTTCCATCAGTAATATCGAATTTTAAATTTGGATAATTTGAATCATTAGTATCACATCCGTTATTGTTAAAATCAATTTTTTGAATCCCTTGTATAGTATAAAATGTTCCGCCTGGGTTAAAACTGCAATAACTGTTTACATTACAATAATTATAAGCATAAAGCAGTGCTCTGTTCTTTACAAATGTTATATCATCTTCATCTGTACAAATATAAGCAATGTTATCATTTGTGAAAAAATCTAATGTCAACCAAGAATTAGGGTTGTTATTTTTTATTTTTAGGGAATTTAGTTGATTAATATGACAATATAAGATTCTTAATTTTGATAAACCTGATACATCAATATCTGATATTTGATTATTAGCACAATTAAAATATTTTAAATTTACAAAAGCATTTACTCCTGTTACATCAATAATATTTGATGCAGGTACTCTAAGAAACTTAATCAGAAGTGCTTCACTAACCTGAATTTCTCCATCATTATTAATGTCAATTTTATTGTGTGTAGATACGTAACCATTGTCGTTGGGTTCTATAGTCGAAGCAATATTATCACTAGAACTAGCAGCCAACAATCTCGCCTTAAAAACTGGATCAGGAATGTTCACAATCTGCGCATGGGCAACTGCTAAAAAAAGAAAAGTTACTAGGGTAATATAGAATTTTTTCATAAAATTTTAAGTTTTGGATGTCAAATATAAAATAATAAATGTAACCATTCTACTACCAAGCGATGAAAATCAAAAAAAGGCTGTATTAAAAATGAATATTATTTAAGCATTTTTTTTCGATATACTGATTTTCACATCCAAAACCCATAAATTCAAATAAAATCAACTTTTATTACAGTTAAAAATGTGATCGTAACAGAATAAAAATGCTTCGTAAAGCTATATTAATTTATTGTAATTAAATTAAAAAACATCATTTAGAAAATTGTACTTTATGAAAAAGTATAATTAATTATTGTATTTAAAATCAACTAAAAATTTTAAGATTTTCATAATATTTATATGAATTGAGATTTTCATTTTTATAAAATAATTTTTTAATCGAAATCATTCACTTGAATTGGGGTTTTTTGCCTTAAAAATGTTAACGTTATTTTCATTAATTTTGAATTTCAAATACATTATTATGAGTGAACTAATTAAAAGCATAGATTATAAAAATTGGATATCCAATTTAAAATTAAAAATTAAGCAAAGTCAAATAAAAGCAGCTTTGGCTGTTAACAGTCAATTGATACTATTGTATTGGGATTTAGGCAAACAAATTGTTGAAAAACAAGAAAATTCAAAATGGGGTTCTGGTTTTATAGACCAGTTAAGTAAAGATTTGAAATTGGAATTTCCTGACATTGGTGGATTTTCGTCAGATAATCTACGTTATATGAAAGTATTTTATTTGTTTTATATTAATGAATTTACAATTTCCGAACTAGCTGTTCGTGAATTAAAAAATCCTGAAACCACAAATAACGAACAAGTTGTTCGTAAAAATAAAAATGAATTAAATTTAAATCAAATTGCAGATAAAATTCCATGGGGTCATCATATTTTAATTTTAAAAAAAATAAAAAATCTTACCGAAGCTACATTCTACATCCAACAAACAATAACAAACAATTGGAGTCGAGCAGTATTATTACATCAAATAGAAAGTAACCTTTACAATCGTCAAGGAAAAGCAGTTAACAACTTTGAGTTAACATTACCCAAATTGCAATCTGATTTGGCAAACGAAATAATGAAAGATCCTTATAGTTTTGACTTTCTACAAATGACCGAAAAGTACAATGAAAACGATTTAGAAAAAGCACTAACCCACAACATAACCCAATTTTTATTAGAACTCGGAACTGGATTTTCATTCGTAGGCAAACAATTTCCTATACAATTAGCGGCTAAAGAATATAGAATAGATTTGCTATTTTATCATTTAAAGTTGCGCTGTTTTATTGTCATAGATTTAAAAGTGGTCGATTTTGAACCAGAATTTGCAGGCAAGTTAAACTTCTACCTAAATCTTATTGATGACCAAATGAAACATGAAAGTGATAATCCAACGATAGGAATGATTATTTGTAAAACCAAAAACACCATAGAAGCTGAATATTCTTTGCGAGGAATTAAAAAACCAATAGGAATATCTGAATACGAATTATTAAAAATACTTCCAGAACAATTTAAAGGAAGTTTACCTTCAATTCAAGATATAGAAGAAGAATTGAAAAATTTGAGTGAAATAATTTGAATTCTGTACACCTTTTTATATTATAATTTTATTTTTTTTGACTTGGTATTTTTTATTTAATAATAATATTTTTTTTAATCGAAAGTATTTACTTACTTTTAAAAAATATTCAACAAATAACAGCATTATACTATAATTTATTGATAAATCATTTTACTATGACTATTATTCTTAATAAAAACTCTTCAAAACTATTAATACTGTTAATTTTAACCAGTAACTTATTCTGTTACAGTCAAAACACTAATACAACAGAATTATATAAATGGTTTGACAACGCAATAGCAAAAGAAAATTTAGAAATTAATAATGGTAAATTATTACTAAATTATGACAAACCAATAAATGGAATTGATAGATTTTATAGCACAATTTTTGAAAATAATAGTGTCCAATTTGACAATCAAATTTATAATGATGTCACATTAAATTACGATGTTTTAAACGATGATGTAATTATAAAACCGCTTGGCGTTAATGACAGAAGACAAATTATTGCTTTAAAAGAAAACATAGAATACTTTACAATTAATTCTAAAAAATTTATAAATTTAAATTATAAAACTACCAACCTTCCAGTTTTTGTAAATGGTTTTTACGAAGAGAAATTGGTTAATTCAAATGTTATTTTATACATAAAACACTTAAAAAGCAAAAGAAATTTTATCAATGGAGATAAAACCAATGACGATTTTGAAGCATCAAACTCCTTTTTAATTTATTATAATGATGTTTATTATGAAATAAATTCTAAAAAAAATAGTACAACACTTTTTCCTCAATTAACTGAAAATATAGATGCTTTTTATATCAATAATGATTATTTAGAAAGAACTAATAAAACAGAGTTTTACGAAAAGCTATTTAGTATGATAAACGCCAATTTGAAATAAATTTATATGCAAAAAATACAAATTCTTATTACCTTTTTATTTTTATCGTTTACAATTAATGCACAAGAAAACTCAGAAAAAATTTCTGTATCTTTTAAAGATGCGACAATAAAAACGGTTATTGAAATCATTGAAAAAAACTCTAATTACAAATTCTTCTTTATAGAAGATTGGTTGGTTGCTAATGATAAATTGATTTCTGAAAATTATACAAATACAACTTTAAACACTATTCTTGATGACGTTTTAAGCACTTCTGAGTTGAATTATTTTATAGATAAAAACAAAGTAATTTTAACCAAAAACAGTGTTATTTACAATAAACTTCCAGATAATTATTTTGGTGATACTTTAAAAAAAACAGTTACAAATAATAAAATTGAAATAGAAAAACCCATATTTTACAAACAATACGACACCATAAGTAGAAATAAAAAAGACAATGATAAAATTGTTTTTATTGGTAAACAAACATTAAAATCTGATAAAAAAACATTTATTTTATCTGGTTATATTAAAAATTCTAAAACCAACGAACCTTTATCAAATGTATTTATAAAAGTGCAAAATAAAGCAACCAATACCACAACAGATGATTCTGGTTTTTATACTATTGAACTTTCATCTGGAGTAAATTTTATAGAAACAAGTTATGTTAATCATAAAAAAAGTAGTAGAAAAGTTATTTTGTATCAAGATGGAACATTAAACATAAATTTAGAAGAAAACAATAATGTTTTAGATGAAGTTGTTATAGATGGCAAGAAAAATGAAAAAGTAAAATCGGCCGTTTCTGGAGTAATTACAATTGATATTGAAGGCATAAAAAACATTCCATTAATTCTTGGCGAAAGAGATATTTTTAAAGTCGCAGCCACTTTACCTGGAATAAAAACCACTGGTGAAGGTTCAGCAGGATATAATGTTCGTGGCGGAAAAGAGGATCAAAATTTAATACTTCTTGACGATGGTGTAATTTATAATCCGGCTCACTTTTTTGGGTTTTTCTCAGCGGTAAATCCATATACAACCAAAAGTGCAACTATTTATAAAGGAAGTATTCCTGCAGAATATGGTGGCCGACTTTCTTCAGTATTTGATATTACTTCTAAAAACGGAAATCCAACTAAATTTTCTGGCGAAGGTGGAATTGGTCCTGTTACAAGTAATTTAGCATTGAGCACTCCAATTATTAAAGACAAATCTAGCTTGTTAGTTGGTGCAAGAGCAACTTATTCTGGTTGGATTTTAAGATCTTTAAAAGAAGAAACATTAAAGAAAAGTAAAGCATCGTTTTATGACGGAATTATAAAATACAACCATAAATTTAATGCCAAAAATAATTTAGAATCTACTGCTTATTTTAGTAACGATGTGTTTAGTATTTCGTCAGATTCAATTTATAATTACAGTAATCGAATGGTTTCTTTAAAATATGAGCACACTTTTAACGAAAAAAACAAAGGTGCAATTGTATTTACAAACAGTGAATATAAATTTAATATTGATTATGATAATAATACCGATAATTTAAAATCGTTTGACTTTGGTTATAAAATTAATGAAACACAAGCCATACTAAAATTGAATTATACTTTTAGTGAAAAACACAAATTTACTTATGGAATTTCTAGTAAATTATACGGAATTAATCCAGGTTTTCTAGAAGCTAAAAATGCTATTTCATCTATTAAACCAGTTGATGTTGAAAAAGAACGAGGATTAGAGTCGGCAGTATTTATTTCGGATAATTTTAAAGTAAATAAAAAGTTGTTATTAGATTTTGGCGTTAGATATTCTAATTTTTCGGCTCTTGGAAAATCAAGCCAACGAATTTATCAAGAAAATGTTCCTTTAAATGATGCATCTGTAATAGAAATAAAAAATTATAATAACAATGAAGTTATACAATCTTATGGCGGATTTGAACCAAGAATTGCTGCAAGATATTTAATAGGAAAAGATTTTTCAATTAAATTGGGTTACGATAAAACCTATCAATACATTCATTTGCTATCTAGCAATACAACACAAGCACCAACTGATACTTGGAAATTGTCAGATTTAAATGTAAAACCACAATCTGGTCAACAATTTTCTTTGGGATTGTTTAAAAATTTATTAGATAAAGATTTAGAATTTAGCATTGAAGGTTACTATAAAAAATCGAAAAATTTCTTAGATTATAAAGTTGCCGCACAATTATTATTAAACGAAAATATAGAAACAGAGTTGTTGCAAGGCGAAGGAAAAGCATACGGAATTGAATTTTTAATTAAAAAAAATAGCGGTCGTTTAAATGGTTGGTTAGGTTATACCTATTCTAGAACTTTTATTAAATTGGACAGTGAATTTAATGATGAAAAAGTGAACAATGGCGATTATTTTCCGTCTAATTTTGACAAACCACACGATGTTAGTTTAGTTTTAAATTACAGATTTACCAAACGTTACAGTATGTCTAGCAATTTTATTTATCAAACTGGTAGACCAATTACTTATCCAATTGGAAGTTATCAATATGGCAATGCACAATATACTTTGTACAGCGACAGAAATCAATTTAGAATTCCAGATTATTACAGGTTGGATATTGGTTTTAACGTAGAAGGAAATCATAAATTAAAAAAATTAGCTCACGGTTTTTGGAATATTTCTATATATAATGTTTTGGGCAGAAATAATCCTTATTCTATATATTTTGTTACCGATGACGGAAAAATAAAAGCATTTAAAACATCTATTTTTTCTATACCAGTGCCGACTATTACTTACAATTTTAAATTTTAGATTATGAAAAAATCACTTCTAAATACTATTTTAATAATTACATTATTCTCGTTTTTATTCTTTAGTTGTACTGATCCGTATGTACTTCGAACCGATAATTATGAAGAAGCAGTAGTTATTGAAGCCACAATTACTAATGAGTTAAAAAACCAAGAAATTAAGGTTTCTAAAACTTATAAATTTGAAGAAAACGGTCCAACATTAATTGATGACGCAGTTGTAACAGTAACAGATTCTGACGGAACAGTTTTTGAATTTGAGTATGATTCTGGCAGATATATTTCTATAAGTCCTTTTCAAGCAGAAACTGGAAAACAGTATAAATTACTAGTAATTACAGACAACGGAAGATCATATACATCAACTAATGAAACACTTACAACGGTAAATCCAATACAAGATGTAGTTCCAACAGTTACTTTTAAAGATGGCATTCGAGGCGTTGCAATGAATGTAAAAAGTTTTGATCCAACAAATACTTCTAAATATTACAGGTATGAATATGAAGAAACTTATAAAATTATTGCACCAAAATGGGTTCCAGTAAAAGCGATTGTAACTTATACTCCACCAACCAATCCAATTGGAACTATAGATCTAATTCCGAGAACAACAGAAGCTAGAGTTTGTTTTTCTTCTGATAAATCGAATAATTTACTTTTAACAAGCACCAATAATTTAAATGAAGACAGAGTGAATTTTTCTGTTAGATTTATTAAAGGTAGCGATTACACCATTGCCAATAGATACAGTATTTTAGTTAAACAATACGTGCAAAACCTAGCTTCATACACTTTCTACACTACTTTAAAAGAAATTTCTGGTTCTGGAAGTATTTTATCTCAAAACCAACCTGGCTTCTTTTCTGGAAATATAAAATGTGTTGAAAATAATGATGAAAAAGTCATTGGTTTTTTTGATGTTTCTTCAGCTTCAAGTAAAAGGATATTTTTTAATTATAATGATGTTTTTCCTGGAGAAGCACTTCCTAAATATCCATACAAATGCGAAATTAATCCTGAAACTCCTCAAGAAAATGTTTTAAAATTTTGTTTTTTGCCATTTGACTTTACTTGTCAAGGATATACAGTTTTAAGTCTTTTATCATCTGGAACTTATGTTTATTATTCATTTTATGATGAAAGTTATGAAATATATCCAACACCTTGTGGCGATTGCACTTCTTTTTCATCTAATATAATACCTTCATTTTGGATAGATTAAAACACCTTTTAACAGCGATTCTTTTAGTAAGCTTTTCTTGTTCTTTTGCACAATTAAAAGCTGAAACTGCAAATTCTAAAAATTTACTTTCTGTAAACGAAACCTTATTTGTACATACTAATGCATCAACATTTGTAAGTGGAGAAACTTTGTTATATAAAATGTATTGCATAAATACATCTGGCTTTACAACTAGTGAGATTAGTAAAATTGCGTATCTACAATTAATAGATGCTAATAAAAAAGTAGTTTTTAAACACAAATTATTCATAGAAAATGGTGTTGTAGAAAGCGATTTTTTTATAACTCCTAACCTATCTTCTGGAAATTACAAACTTATTGCTTACACCAATTGGATGCTCAATTCTACTATTAATTCTTATCAAATGGATTTGATTATTATTAATCCTTTTCAAATTGATTCAGAAAATAATAGCACAACTGAAACTAATTATGAAAATCCAAATAAATTAGCATCAGAAAATAATGAAGTAACGCTTCAAGTAAACAAAGAATCATTTAATAATAGAGAAAAAGTAATAGTTAATTTAAAAGCTAATTCTTCTGAGTTTTTAAATGGAAATTATTCAATTTCAGTAAGAAAACAGCAAGATTTGCCTTCGTCAGAATCATACAATGCAATTAATTTTTCTAAAACATATGTAAAAAACACAACAGCTACAAAATCAGAATTAATTCTTCCCGAACTTCGTGGTGAATTAATTTCGGGTAAAATTACAGCCAAAAAGTCATTAAATTCTGTTGCTAACAAATATGTTTCACTTTCAATTCCTGGAGAATCCTTTTTATTTAAAACTGTAAAAACCAATTCTGACGGAATATTCATTTTCAATATCGATAAAAAATATAAAAACTCAGATTTCATTTTTCAAATTCTAGATGATAACCGATTGGAATATTCCATTTCAATAGATGATAAATATGAATTTGATACTTCAAATGTTCAATTTTTACCTAAATTCTCTATCAATGAAAGTTTAAAAATAAGTTTGCAAGAACGTTCTATTGCAAGTCAAGTTGAGAATGCTTATTTCTCTAAAAAACAAGATAGTTTGGCTAAAACAACACCCATTTTACCATTTTATAATTCGGTTGGAAAGGAATATATTTTAGACAATTTTACAAGATTTTCAACTATGGAAGAAACTATAACTGAGATCTTGAAAGAAGTCCATTTTGAGAAAAAACGAAAAAAATATTCTATTTATTTGGTTGATTATGATCCCAATACCGATTTAAAAGAAAATTCACTTGTACTTATAGACGGATTAATTCTTCAAGATTTAAATGAATTATTCGAATATAAAACTTCCAATATTTATAAAGTTATAGTCTATAATAAAGGATATTTTTATCAAGGAAAATTATACAATGGCTTTGTAAGTTTTATTACTAAAAATTACGATTACGTTAATTCAATAAAAGGAGATTATTTAGTACAAACTAAAATTCAAATTCCGCAACCTAAGAAAGTTTATTTCAAACAAGTTTATGATGGAAATAATATCAATAACAGAATTCCAGATTATAGAAATCAATTGCTTTGGATTCCTGATTATTCTATTGCTACCAATGAAAATAATATAGAATTTTTCACCTCAGATAGTTCTGGAACTTTTGAAATTGTATTGGAAGGTTTTTCTGTAAATGGCATACCAATTTCTGTTACAAAGAATTTCGAAGTAAAATAATTATCCATTAAACAATTTATTTCTAGATATTGAAACGCCTTTTTTAATTAAATAAGCGTGGTAACAACTTGGAACATCGTGTTCCCATTTTGGCAAAAAATAGATAATTAAATACACGTCAATGTGACCAATTATTCCGAATACTATTGCTATATACAAACATAATCCGCCATATCCAAAACCAATTATTGATACAAAAGCAACAAGCAATGTTAAACCCCAAAGTTTAGAAAGTAAAGCATGTGTGCACGTTTCTTTTCCAAATTTTGAAATGCTAAAAACATACGTCAAAACTTCCATAGCAATCAATAATGATATAGAAAAAGTATTGTTTTTTATAATTTCTGGATTTAATAACCAAGCGCACCAACTTACGCAAAGCCAGAAAACCAAATCGGTTTGACTGTCCATTCGTCTAAATTTTTCTGACGAAACATTCATTTTTCTGGCAATAATTCCGTCAAAAATATCAGATAATAATCCTAAAATTATTAGAATTACCAATTCTGTTCTAATTGTGTTTCCGTATTTATAGGTTAATCCAATTAAAATTGGACCTAAAACTAATCTGAAAATAATTAATAATAAAGGTGTTTTTGCTTTCATAATAAAGAGTTCTAAAAGTAATAAAGATAGTTTCATAAATTTCTAATTTTTAAATTGCCAGTTTATAAAAGGAAGTTTTCTTTTTCCATTTGTATTCCATAATCCAAATTGAAAACCTCTTAAGTTTTTAGAATAATTAAAAAGTCCTATTTGTATTCCATTATCATTTCTAGAAACATTTGAAATTGCTATTTGTAAACCATTTCCATAATCAGAAATATTAGCAATACCAGAAATACAAACACCATTAAATTTATTTGTTCCAATAACGCTACCATTAATAGAAAGTCCGTTCATTTTATTAATTTTTGTTAAAATAGATATATTAATTCCATTAACTTCTGCTCCAAACATAAAACCGCCAGAACTAATATTTAATCCATTAATTTTAAGAATTGTATTCTCATCTAAAATTGAATATGGTGAATTTTGTAATGTTCCATCATTTATTCCTACCACTAAACCTTCAATAGGAATATTAATTCCAAAAGAAATCAATGCTATCGAAATTGGACTAACCTCTAAGTTAATTCCATTTATCTTTTGCATTTTAATTCTTGGACCATCATAATGTCCAACTCCAAAAACAAATCCGTTAACTAAACCAACTTTTGGAGACATTGGAGAAAAACTAAAATGTTTAGTTTTAAGAGAATCTGTACAAATTTCAATTTGAGAAAAAGCTTTAATTGATATTAGTACCATGAATAATATGTATTTCGTTTTCATTTTTAGGTGTTTTTAAATTATCCGACAAATCTCAAAAAATCTATAAAAACCAACGTCCTAAATAATAGAATTTAAATAAATCTGGACAAATTTTTAAAAAAATTTATTTTTTTGTAACTTTTTGTAACTTGATTACGTATAATAACTTGAACACTTTAATTAAAGGAGACACATACAATGAGACAGCTCAAAATAACCAAGCAGGTAACTAATCGTGAAACTGCTTCCTTAGACAAATACTTACAAGAAATTGGTAAAGTAGATTTGATTACTGCCGATGAAGAAGTAGAATTAGCTCAAAAGATAAAAGCTGGTGACCAAAAAGCGTTAGAAAAATTGACGAAAGCCAATTTACGTTTCGTAGTTTCTGTGGCTAAACAATACCAAAATCAAGGATTAACACTTCCAGATTTAATTAATGAAGGAAATTTAGGATTGATAAAAGCCGCACAACGATTTGATGAAACTCGTGGTTTCAAATTCATTTCCTATGCTGTTTGGTGGATTCGTCAATCGATTCTTCAAGCTTTGGCTGAGCAATCTCGTATAGTTCGTTTGCCATTAAATAAAATTGGTTCTATCAATAAAATTAACAAGATGTATGCTTTATTAGAGCAATCTAACGAACGTCCGCCAAGTGCTGAAGAAATTGCGAAAGAACTAGATATGACAGTGAATGACGTAAAAGAATCTATGAAAAATTCTGGACGTCACCTTTCAATGGATGCACCACTTGTAGAAGGAGAAGATTCTAATCTTTACGACGTTTTACGTTCTGGAGAATCGCCAAATCCTGACAGAGAATTAATTCACGAATCTTTACGTACAGAAATTGAGCGTTCCTTAGAAACACTAACTCCAAGAGAAGCCGATGTAGTTCGTTTGTATTTTGGTCTTGGCGATCAACACCCAATGACATTAGAAGAAATTGGAGAAACTTTCGATTTAACTCGTGAGCGTGTTAGACAAATTAAAGAAAAAGCAATTCGCAGATTAAAACATACCTCAAGAAGTAAAATTTTAAAAACCTATTTGGGATAAATTCCAATATAAAAATTCCAAATTCCAATTCTACATTGGAATTTCGAATTTAAATAGCAAACAACAGTCTGATTAACTGTTCGTTTTTTGATTGATGATTGAAACTCCGGCTGATTACCGGAGTTTTATTTTTTTTTCCTCATCCTAAATCCTTCTCCAATGGAGAAGGACTTTTAAAATTTCATTCCAATTTACAAATTTTTTTTGGGCGTGACCTTTCGTCTCGTAAAAAAACGAAACTACAGGTCATGCTTTCGCACTCGCTTTTTTAAATTATTCCACTACGTTCCACAATTTAAAAAGAGCTCAAACAATTGCTCTATCCTTCACGCAAAACGAAGTTGATTTAAAAATATACTACTAATTCAACATTAAATTTTACCTTTGTAAAACATCAAAAAATCTGAAATAATAATAATTTCAGAAAAAAACATAATTAATTTCAGTATCAGTAGATGCTGAACTAAATTCAGCATAAATGAAAAATACCATAATTGCACCATCAATTCTAGCAGCAGATTTTGCCAACTTGCAACGCGATATCGAAATGATTAACAATTCTGATGCCGATTGGTTTCATATAGACATTATGGATGGCGTTTTTGTGCCAAACATTTCCTTTGGAATGCCTGTTTTAGAAGCAATAACTAAGCATGCAACTAAAACAATAGATGTACATTTAATGATTGTTGATCCTGATAGATACATAAAAACTTTTGCCAATCTTGGTGCCAATATTTTGACTGTACATTACGAAGCTTGCACACATCTTCACAGAACGTTACAAGCAATAAAAGCAGAAGGAATGAAAGCTGGAGTTGCCTTGAATCCGCACACAAACATAGATTTACTAGAAGATGTAATTAATGATATTGATATGGTTTGTATTATGAGTGTAAATCCAGGTTTTGGAGGTCAATCATTTATAGAAAACACTTATTCTAAAATTGAAAAACTAAAAAGTTTAATTACAAAAAAAAACGCATCCACAATTATAGAAATTGATGGTGGCGTTACCGATAAAAACGCATTACAACTTGTAAATGCAGGCGCAGATGTTCTAGTTGCAGGAAATTATGTTTTTAAAGCAGAAAACCCAACGCAAACTATTGCTGATTTGAAGAAAATGACTTCTTTATAAAAAAATTTATTCAAATTCAAACAACTCTTTAATTTGAATATTTAAAGCAATAGCTATTGCTTTAACGCTAGAAATAGTAGTGTTTATTTCCCCTCTTTCAATTCTTCCAACTTGTGAAATAGGAATATCAGCAGAATAAGCTAAAACTTCTTGCGAAATTTTTTTGCTAGTTCTTACTTGTTTAAGATTGATGCCAAATCTTTTAATGTATTCTAAATCTTTTACATTATTCACAATGTAAAATTCAACATTGATTAAAAAAATCATAAACGCATGTATGAGCTATTAAAATTTAATTTATATATTTGAGAAATAATTTATTTAATTCCAACCTTTTAACTAAATAAGTACTCTATACTATTAACCACTAAACCAATTAGCTTATGAAACACTTTATTAAAATGGCATTCTATTTGTTATCAATTATTAGTATATTTGG
>NZ_JAYUPK010000152.1:0-12948 GCF_043760115.1 Flavobacterium sp. | reverse complement strand
ACAGACAAATCAAATAAAGTAACCACAAAATGATAAATTTCAAACAAATGAAAAAACTATATTTCTTAGCTACGTTTGCCCTAATGACTTTTGTTGATGTAAGTGCTCAACAAGATCCACATTATACACAATATATGTACAATTTAAGTGTAATAAATCCTGCCTATGCTGGTTCTAAAGAATCTCTTTCTGGAGGTTTACTTTACAGAAAACAATGGGTTGACATTGAAGATTCTCCAACAACTGGAACTTTCTTTGTACATTCTCCTGTTGGTAAAAATGTTGGTTTAGGATTGTCTGCAATATCTGATAAAATAGGACCAGTTCAGGAAGACAATATATATGGAGATTTCTCTTATACACTAAATCTTGGTGGTGAAAGTCGTTTAGCATTTGGTTTAAAAGCAGGTGCAACATTTCATAAAGTAGCATTGTTTAGTCAAATTGGACAAAGTAATGTACCTGATCTTAATGATCCTGCATTTAGTTCAGATACTAATAGTACATTTTTTAATTTAGGAACCGGTTTGTTTTATTATACTAACAAATATTATGTAGGTTTGTCTATTCCTAATATGTTAAAATCTAAACATCTTGATTTTAATGGTAGACAATTTGGGTCTGAAACTTCACACTACTTTTTAACTGGTGGTTATGTATTTGATTTAAACTCTAATGTAAAATTTAAACCTTTTGCAATGGTTAAATCAGCATTTAATGCTCCAACATCATTTGATGTATCAACAAACTTTTTATTTAATGATAAATTTGAAATTGGTGCAACATACAGATTAGAAGATTCATTTGGCGCAATGGTTAATTATGCAATAACTCCTAGTTTAAAAATAGGATATGCTTACGATCATATAGTTTCAGATTTAAAAGTAGCAACACCATCTTCTCACGAATTTATATTGTTATTCGATTTAAATTTCCCTAAAAAGGTATCACAATCACCAAGATATTTCTAACATAAAAATGATAGCAAAAATGAAAAAACTATATATCGTATTAAGTTTTGTAGCACTAAGTTCATCACTGTACGCACAAAATAAAGACACAAAAGCAGCAGATAAATTATACAATCGTTATGAATATGTTGATGCCGCAGAAGCATATAAAAAAATTGTAGATAATGGTAAAGCAGATGGTTATGTTTACAAACAACTTGCCGACACTTATTACAATATGTTTAACACAGCAGAAGCTGCAACTTGGTATGCAAAAGCTACTGAAACAACTCAAGATGCAGAAACTTATTTTAGATATGCACAAATGCTTAAAGCAGATGGGAAATATGAAGCTGCCAACAAACAAATGGCAAAATTTGCATCAATGGCTCCAAGTGATTTAAGAGCAAAATCTTTTAATGAAAATCCTAATTACGTACCTAAAATTTTAGGAAAAGAAGCTGTTTACACTGTTAAATCTCTTGAAGTTAGCGGAGATAAATCAGATTTTGGAGCATTTTTAAAAGACAAAACACTTTACTTTACAAGTGCAAGAAACAATGCAAGAAAAAATTATGGTTGGAACGAAGAACCATATTTAGATATTTACAAAGCAACATTAGGCGATTCAGGAACATTTTCAGAAGCAACAACAGTATCTGAATTAAATTCTAAATTTCATGATGGTCCAGTTACTATATCTACAGATGGAACTACTATGTATTTTGCTAGTGATAGTTTTAGAGAAGGTTCATTTGAAAAAGATAAAGTAAATAAATTAAAATTAGGAAGAAACAACTTGTATAAAGCTACAAAAAGTGGAGATACTTGGGGAAATATTACTCCTTTACCTTTTAATACAAAAGAGTTTTCATATAGTAATCCAAGTTTAAGCGCAGACGGAAAAACATTATATTTTTCTTCTAATATGACAGGAAGTCTTGGTGGAGTTGACATTTGGAAAACCACAGTAAATGGCGATGGAAGTTTTGGTACACCAGAAAATTTGGGTAAAAAAGTAAATACAGAAGGCAATGAAAGTTTTCCTTTTATTGCTGATGATAACACCACTTTATATTTTGCGTCAAGCGGAAAACAAGGACTTGGTGGTTTAGATATGTATCAAATAGATTTATCAAAAGGTACAGAAGCAACAAATATGGGTGAACCAGTAAATTCTAAAAAAGATGATTTTGCTTTCAGCTTTAATAAAACCGCTAACATGGGATTTGTATCTAGTAATAGAAACGGAAACGATGATATTTTTGGAGTAAATCCTATATGTGCTGTAAATGTTATAACAGTTGTTACTAATACTAAAACTGGTGCTATTTTGCCAAATGCAAAGGTTTCAATACTTGACGATAAAAAGAATATTATAACTACAGAAACTTCTAATGAAAGTGGCGAAGTTAAATATAAAGTAGAATGTGATAAAGCATACACAATTCAAGCATCTAAAGATGGATTTGACGGAAATTCGTTTGCAGTTGCTAAAAGTAAAGGTCCAGAAGTTAAAGTTGATGCAACATTACAACCAATTGATGTAATAGTAACAACAACAGAAATTATTTTAAAGCCAATTTACTTTGAATTTAATAAAAGTAACATTACACAAGAAGGCGCATTTGAGTTAGACAAATTAGTTCAAGTTATGAAAAATAACGACAAACTAGTAATTATGGCTAAATC
The DNA here is from genome assembly GCF_043760115.1 of Flavobacterium sp. GTDB lineage: Bacteria > Bacteroidota > Bacteroidia > Flavobacteriales > Flavobacteriaceae > Flavobacterium. The sequence goes on along the minus strand of NZ_JAYUPK010000152.1, from coordinate 10,306 downwards.
GCATACAGACAACAGAGGAAGCGATACGTACAACATGAGTTTGTCAGACAGAAGAGCAAAATCTACTGTGCAATATATAATTTCTAAAGGAATTCCTGCTGATAAAATTTCTGGAAAAGGTTATGGAGAATCTGAACTAAAAGTTTCTTGTGGAGAAACTTGTACAGAAGAACAACATGCAGAAAACAGAAGATCTGAATTCTTAATTGTTAAATAATTTTATATTTTTAAATAGTTAAAAAAACCGAGTTAATGCTCGGTTTTTTTGTTTAAAAGTGTTTTTGATTTTGCTATGGCTTTAGGGATAAATAACATTTAAAATTCAAAAGAATAAGAACAGTACGAATTATTAAAGGAGATTTTGATTCTAAAGTTTCTGAATCTGAATGGAAAGTAATCACTAGATTAATTGTAATTATAATTCAGAATTGCTTTTTCGAATAGAATATTTGTGATAGTCTAAAACAAAAGCCATCTCACTATTTGTCTTTCTGACGAATAGCTTGTCCGACTTGGTGGAAAGAATCTCTGTAAATTTTGGTATTATTAATTTGCGTGAACTTATTGCAGAAATTTTTTAAAAAATATAATTCTAATATTCCTTAAATCACAATCTTTAAATTTTTAATAAAATCCCTAACTTCTTCAACAACTGTTAAATACACCTAGAAATACATTTACTATTTGATTTATTATTAATTTTGATAGAGAATTACTAATTTTAAAGATAGTACACATGAGAAAATTTTTACTCCTTCTAGTTTTTGTTTACAGTGTAAATTCTAATTCTCAAGTTATAGATGACTTATTTACAATTGTAGTTAAAAATAATTCAACATTTGATAACACAACACGTTTGGGATCATTTAATCCATCAAATGGATTTGTAAGCAATATTGGAGAAAATGTTAGTAATAGTTCTTTTAGTATTAATGGTGGTTCATTAAACCCAACTACCAATAAATTTAATTTGGTTTCATACAACTCTTTTACTTCTTTTAATTTGTTAGATGGAAGCATAACATCAATGCCAGTGAACAGTTTTTATTCTGGCTTTACAAACTTTACCAATGTAAGAAATAATGTTTCTGATAATACTTTGTATGGTTTAGCTTCTACTTTTTCAGACAATAACGAATTTGTTGGAATGTATTTATCAAAACTAAATACCGAAAATGGAGATTTAACAGCTATTTCTAAAAACTCAATTGGCTCTAATTATCAATTAGCAGGAACATCTATTGATCCTAGATTAATGGTTTATTATTATTCATCGGGTTCACAATTTATTGGATTGGATTTATACAATGGCACAATTTATAGTAATCCAACCATAATCTACAGCAATCCAAACGATTTTAATTTTACCAACTTTACTTATAATTGTAATGACGATACTATTTATGGATTAGTTACCGAAGACACACATGTTCAAAACCCAAATGTTCCTCATCCTTTATCAATATTTATAATGAGATTTGGAAAAATTAATCCAACTACAGGAGAAGTAATTCATATTTCTGAAACTGGTTTACCAACTTCCTACTATTCTGTAAATGCTGCCTCAACAATTGATCCAGAAACTAACACTTATTACTATAGTGATGGTTCAAATGTATATGGAATTTCTACACAAACTGGACTTTTAGTAAGCACAACTAGTTTAACTTTTCAAGATGGAAACTATATTAATTTCATGACAAATATTAACAATTGTGTTGGAGCAACTGCAATAAGATTAAATCCTTTGTTATCTGCAAATGAAAATAGCATTGAAAACAAAATTATACTTTATCCTAATCCTGCAAAAAATAATATTACCATAAAATCAGCTACAAAAATTGACTCTACAGAGCTTTTTGATAATAATGGAAGAAAAGTAAAAGCCGTTTTTATTGATGCCTTAACATTAGATATTCAAGATTTACAAAGTGGCGTTTACTTTATAAAAGTTACTTCTAGTGATTTAATTCAAAATTTAAAATTCGTTAAAATTTAAAAACTAAAAGTTTATAATTTACAATGCCATACAATTACTTTAAATTTATTTTTAATAATAGTATGAATTATTTTTATTAATATTGGTTTAAAAAATGAAAGCGAATAGTATCGTCTTAATTTTAAGTTTCGCAATTAGTTTTTTGTTATTAATATATTACATAAAAAAAGTAATTAAAGAAAAAACATTACATGAAAGAAGTATTACAGAAATCTTAACTATTTATAGACCTATTACAATTTTAATTTTAGCTGTTTTCATTTTTGGATATTCTATAATTCTAAAAATAGTGAAGTGTTTTTAATTGTAATTCATAAGGTATTTAAACAAAAAAAGCTTCCAAAATTGGAAGCTTTTTCACTATACGTAAAAGTACAATTAATTTATAACAATATCATCAATTTGAACTGTTGTTGTAACCGTTGGAGTACTTGTATATTCAAATACAAAATATCCAGTTCCTGTTAATGTAGTTGGAATTGTATAGGTTCCAGCAGTATTAAACGAATTTTCAGACGATCCAAATGCAGGATAAGTAATGTTGAAACTTGAAGTAATATTAGTAAAATTAGCTAAATTAACTAATCCACCAGCAGTATAATTGGCACTAGTTACATAATATACTTTTAAAGCTTCGCCAGCATTAAAACGAATTTCTTCTTTAAATGTAAAAGTATTTGCGGCTGTAAAATCTACTGGCACAAAAAAGTAAGTTTTAGCTTTTACTCCAGGATTTCCCGAACCATTAAATCCACTCATTTCTATATAGTTGTTAGAACTAAAATTTTTAACCTGCCAATATCTTGACCCAACTACTGCATCATTAATATATTTAGGAAAATTGGTTTGATTTGTAGTATATGAAGTAAATGGTTCATTAACTGTTGCAGAAAAAACATTAGCGTTTCCAACAAAAGCTGGATAAACATCTACTCTACTATTTGTTAATTTAATATCATTTTCATAACGAATAACAAATTGAAATGTAGTATTAAATTTAGATAAAACACCACGAATTTTACCATTACCAGTTGGAACTTGGTTACCTGTAAATGGTGCAAAACTACTAAATCTAATAATTCTTTGAGTTCCACCAGTTCCAGATACTAATAAATGGTTAGTTGCACCACCACCAGAATCTACATCATAATAAGTTCTGTTTAAAGATTCGTCAACGAACTGAACATTATCTAATTCAACTAAAGTATTTTGGTTAGCATCATTATAAGCATCTGCTAGAGAAAATGTTCTAACCAAAGTCTCCTCAGATACCTTAGTTGCAGAAGGAAAAATAATATTTTGCCATTCAAATTCTGGTAATCGGCCTACTTGTCCTTCAAATAAAGTACCTATTTGTAAAGAGCCAAAAACTTTAGCAATATATAATCCTTTAAGTTTAATAAATACTTTTCTTCCTGGTGTAAAACCTTTTCCAAATAACGTAGTAACATTTATTGGCACACTAAATCCAATAGGAGCACTTCCACCATCTATTTGCTTAGATTGTAAAGAGATAGACTTATAAAATGTTCCTTTTTCATCATTAGAAGTAACGTAACCTTCAATAACATCGTCTCCAGTATAAAGTGTTGGTGTTGAAGTTGCTGCAGCATTAATTTCTAAAACTGTTTTTGTAGGTGTTAATTGGTAAGTCGTAAGTGTTTCGTCTGGAACACCATAAGTATCACTATTAACACAACTTACTAAAAATGTAGCAGTTACAACTAATAATACTGTTTTTAAAATAAATTTTTTCATAATAATTTTAATTTATTGTTTATTAAATATTTTAATATCGTCTACTTGGTAGGAACCATCTAAAGCTGTGTTTGTTCCAGAACCTTTAACTTTAAAGGCAATAGTTGCATTTCCTGTAAAGGTAGATAAATCTATCTCACCAGAATTAATAAATGCAAAAAACGGACTTGATGTTGTTGGTAATGTTGCGCTTAGTGGTTGCCAGTTTGCAGTTGTAAGATTAGAACCATTATAATCAGTTGCAATTAAAACTTCTAGCGAATTGGCCGATGAAGATACAAAACTTTGAGATGCTTTAAAAATTAAAACTTCTGCTGGATTTAAATCCATATTAATTGTTGGAGATAATAACCAACTAATATTAACTAATTCGCCAGATTGAAATGAACTAAATTCTGCATAAGGATTTCCGCTAAAAATTTGTTCTTTCCATTTTGCTGTTCCAACTTCTGCCACATTTGTCCAACCTGTTGTGTTTAAAACAGTATTATCAACAGCACCAATTGAAAAATCTTCAATAAAAAGTGCTTGTTTTAATGTAGGGTTTTGAATATCATTTTCTGGCGAACATCCAGAAAAAGATAGTAATGAAATTATACTTAAAAGTAAAAATATTTTATTTGTTTTCATAGCTGAGTATTAAAAATTAATATAAAGGTTTACAAAGTATGTTCTTCCATAACCATAAAAATATCTTGGTGCAAATGATGGATTTCCGCTAGAAACATCTTGGTTTAATTCTCTAAAATTGGCATTTCGTGTTTGCTCAAAACCACCTGTTTTATAAGATACATCTAATACATTATTTATAGATGCAAAAAATCCGAAAGTTGTACTTTTTATTTTCCAGGATTTTCCACCAGTCAAATTAACTAAGGTAAAATCATTAAATTTTTGTTGCTTTAACAATTCTGATGCTCTTTCATTTGTAGCTTCTGGAAATGGAAAACCATCAGCATCATTAGGATTATTAAAGAAATTATCTGTTCTTAATAAAGATGAAATATCTAAAAAGTTGTTGGCTAAATAGTTTACGTTAGCGCCAATCCACCAAAATTTAGGATCTCTATATTCTACTCCAAATGAAGCTGCAGTTTGTGGTCCGCCACCCAATCTATATCCTTTTAATTTAGATGTTCCAAAATCGGTAACAGGATTAGTATTTGTTGGACTAGCATTATTATCATTATTTAACGATACATTTGGATTGTTATTATAAGTATATTCTCCGTAAGCTCCAGTTGCAGTTAACTTAATTGTTGAAGTTATTTGATACTCCATTCCTAACTCTAAACCAATATTTTGTTTTTCGATGTTAGTAATAGTTTCTGCCACAAAAGCATCACCGCCATCATCATCATTATCATCAAAAATTCCTTCTCCAAAAAAGAATGAAGTTTTAGTTGCGTTTTTAATATTAGAATAATAAGCTGTTAATCTAGATTTAAATTTTGGCATTCTAATAATGTAACTTGCATCTGCACTAGAAACATTTTCGCTTGCTAAACCATTTACACTATTGCTGTTTAACCTTGCATTTGGAAAAACATTTCTTAAAGATGGCGCTTTAGTTAAATAGGCAGCATTTAAATTAAAAAATTGTCTTCCAGATAATTTATAGGTTAAACCACCTTTAAAACCAAAGTTTTCAAAAGTATATTTATTGCTTTTTCCAAAAGAGTTGGTTGGGTACAATCCGTTTTTGTAAAGTCCTTCTCTTTGGTATTGTGTTCTTGTGTACGATTGTGCTAAATAAAAATCTATTTTTTTATAAGTAAATTTAAATTGAGTAAAAGCATCGGCAGTATTTGCTAATAAATTGTAGTTGTATGCAAATTTTTCGCCAACTCCAACTTTTCTGTTTGGATTATTTAAATCTGATTGTTGTTCTGATCCTACTTGAAAATTATCAAAATCATCATAATACTTTCCGCCTAATAAATCTAGAAGGTTGGCAAAATTACTTGACTTTAATTTTCTTAAACTAACACCTGCATTCATTACAATATTATCAGCAAGTTGAGTGTTTAAAATAGAATTGGCAGTCCATAATTTATCATCTGTTCTGTCTTCATATAAAATATAAGCACTATGACCATCAGAAGTTTTATTGGCTTCATAAAGTTGGTTCCAATTAATTTGTTTATTATTTAAAAACTGAAGTCTTATGGCTTCTGCATTTGCAATATTTAGTGGATCATCTCCTTGAAAATCTGTATAATCATCAGGATTGTATGCCGATAAGTAAAAACTTGGTAAATTTCTATAATAAGTTGGATCAGGATTATCTGCACCTTGATTGTCAATTCTACTATTTCCAATTGATCCAAACTGATAAGTTATACCTGAATTTAAATTGGTTTTATCAGAAATTTTCCAAAAATGATTTAACATTAAAATTGGTTCATTAACATCTTTATCTCTAGAATTTCTTTTCTTTCCGTTTTGGTAACCCCAATAAGAATTATATTTTGTACCAGCCAAACGATTTACTTCATCACTATTTGGAGAACTTTTACCTCTGCTGTTTTCAGAATATATTGAAGTAAAATTTAACGAATGATTTTCATTAAATTTCTTTTCTACACTTGCAAAAATTGCATTTGCGCTGTAATCTGTTCCTTCAAAATAACCTTCTTGTGCCCAACGTCGTGATGCAGAAACTACAAATGCCCAACCATTAGTATTCATACCAGATGCATGAGTTCCCATAGTTCTCCAACTGTAATTAGTATTAGTTCCAGAAAATGAAATTCTACTTCCTGGTCTGTATATTGAAGCTCTTGTATTTATTTCTTGTGTTCCAAGAATTCCTCCAAAAGTATAATCTGATGGCGCACTTCCAGAAGTAAATTCTTGATTACGAGTTGCATCATTTAATCCACCCCAATTGCTCCATTGTGGTCTTCCATCATAAATTTTGTTCATTGTAACTCCATTTATCATGGTAGTTCCATATTCGTTATCTAAACCACGAATTCTAAATCTAGCTTGACCCCAATTAAATGCTGCAGCTTGTTGAAAAACATCTCTAGAAGCTTGCAATAAACCTGCTGTACTTTCAGATCCACTGTTATCATCGCCAAGATCACTTTCTGTAATTGTAATTAAGCTAAGTTGTTGTTCTACAGTAATATCTTCTTCAAGAACAATTACTCCTAAATCTATTATTTTTCCTTGCTCAACATCAACAGTTAACATTTGATCTTTGTAGCCCGAACTTCTAATACGTATTAATTGTGTTCCAACTGGTGCATCTTTAAATGCAAATTTTCCATCTGCATTTGTAAGTTCAGAAAAATTAGTGTTTTGAATAGATGCAAGAATGTTTTGTAATGGTTTATTGGTTTTTGAATCGATAACTTTACCAGAAAATCCAGTTCCTGTTTGACCAAATAAAAATACCGCTTGCATTACAAATAAAATACTAAAGACAAGTTTTTTCATATAAAAAATTAAGTTAATTTTAATTCGTTAAGTCTTAATAAAAACTTAACAGCTTGCAAAGGTACATTATTTTAATAATAGTATTACTTTTGGCTCGAAGTTTGTAAAAACTTATTAATAATTTAATATATGATTTATGAAAATTAAACCAATTATTGGGCTTTTCTTTATTTTATTCTCAGTTTCAACCGTTTATGCACAAGCAAAAAAATATATAGTGCATACAGTAGCTTTCTATAATATTGAGAATTTTTATGATACCATTAACGATCCTCAAACAAGAGATGATGAATGGGTTTATACCTCATCATACTACAAAAAAAAGGTTAATAATATTGCAAGAGTATTATCACAAATTGGAAGTGGAGAAAACCCAAGTCCTCCAACTATTATTGGTTTGGCAGAAGTAGAAAACAGAAGAGTTTTAGAAGATTTAATAAAAAATCCGCAATTAATAAATTACGATTATGGGATAATTCATTACGATTCTCCTGACAGAAGAGGAATTGATTGTGCCATTTTATATCAAAAGAAACATTTTATAGTTACTAGTTCTCAAAATGTACCTTTATATATATATGAAAAAGACACCAAGAAAATAAAGTTAAACAAAAAAGAAGAACTAAAATTAAAAGAGGAATATCTTGACGATGTTATTGAAGAAGGTGACAAATCTAAAAGAATTTATACTAGAGACCAAGTTTTATTAACTGGTTTTTTAGATGGCGAGGAAATGAATTTTATAGTTAACCACTGGCCTACAAGAAGAGGTGGTGAAGCAATAAGTAGTCCATTAAGAGAACTTGCGGCAGGTTTAAACTTAAAAATTATTGATTCATTACAAAAAATTAATCCTGAAGCCAAAGTTATTTCTATGGGAGATTTAAATGATGGACCATACAATAGAAGTTTAAAAAAAATATTGAATGCAAAAGCTGAAAAAAAAGAAGTGCAACCATTAGGAATTTATAATCCATCTGAAAATATGTTTAAAAAAGGTAATGCCACTTTATTTTATAGAGATGCAGGCGATGTTTTTGATCAAATATTTATGACTGAGCCATTAATTAAAGAAGATAAATCATCTTTTAGATATTGGAAAGCTGGAATTTATAATAAACCATTTATGATACAAACCGCCGGGCAATATAAAGGATATCCACTACGAAATAATTCAAATACTCCAGGATTTAGCGATCATTTTCCTGCCTATATTTATCTAATTAAAGAAATGTTTCCAAAAAATTAAAACTATGAAAAAATTTCTTGTCTTTTTAGTTTTAGGTTTTTCAACATCAATTTTTGCTCAAGAAGTTATCACATCACAGCAAGCTAAAGATTATATAGGTAAAGAAGTTGTTTTAAAAGGTAAAATTGCATCAATTAAATTAGCGTCAGAAGGAAAAAGTACCAATTACATAAACATTGATAAAGCGTATCCAAACAATGTTTTTACAGTTGTTGTTTCCAATAAATATCTTGAAGAAAACAAATTAGACATCGCAAATTCAGTAGGAAAAGAAATCACTGTTAAAGGAACAATTACCGTTTACGATAAAGATCCTAAAAAAACGCCACAAATATTCAATCCACTAGAAATTGAAATTCAATAATATATAAGGTTAGTTCGCGCTAACCTTTTTTTATATAGAAATCTATCCTTTTTGTGAAAATAAAAAATTAAATTTAACAAACAAAAAATTTGTGTCTTCGTGTCTTTGCGGCAAAAAAAATGTAAATTCGTAACATGAAAATAGCAAAACCATTCAACCTCAACAATTGGATAACCGAAAACCGTCATTTACTAAAACCACCAGTTGGCAATAAAAATATTTATGTAAATTCTGGCGATTATATAGTTATGATTGTTGCTGGACCAAATGCCAGAAAAGATTATCATTACAACGAAACCGAAGAACTTTTTTACCAACTTGAAGGTGAAATAACTGTTGTAATTCAAGAAGATGGCAAACGCAAAGAAATGACAATGCAAGCTGGCGATATGTATTTGCATCCAGCCAAAACGCCACATTCGCCAGTTCGTTCTGCCAATTCTATAGGATTAGTAATCGAAAGAAAGCGCGCAGGCAAAGGTTTTACCGATGGTTTATTGTGGTTTTGCGACAATTGCAATCATAAACTACACGATGTATATTTTGAATTAAACGACATCGAAAAAGATTTCTTACCACATTTCAAGCATTTTTACAATTCAGAAAAATTAAGAACGTGCACCAATTGTGGCACAACAATGGAAACCGATTCAAGATTTATCGATAAAGACAAAGAGTACGAATCTTAAATTAATTTTTTAAAACCATTAAGAAAGTTAAGGTAATTAAGTTTTCAACCCTTAATGCAACTTAATTTTCTTAATGGTTTAAAAAGAAAAAAACCTAATGGTTTAATTTTTCAGAAGCCAATCCAGCCATACATTCCAAGTTTATAAAAAGAAATACTATTTTTCTAAGCCATAAAACGTGCTTCCGCTGGTCGCAGTTTTCTGTCAAGAAAAATTGGCATTTCTTTTCATAAAGCTTTCCATTACTGTCTGGGCTAAACCAAAATTCGTGAAATATCAAAATTATTTTTAATTCATGATAATTCGTGCATTTCGTGTTTAAATACTATTTTTACCAAAAATATACATTTCATAACTAAAAACATAAAAATGGCATCAATTGCACAACAATTCGGAATGATCGAAGCACTAAAAGCTTTAGGAATTAAAGACATAAACGAAGGAACATCAACAGGACAAAATCATTTTTCTAACGGAGATATCCTAGAAAGTCATTCTCCAGTAGATGGTCAACTTATTGCAAAAGTAAAAACATCAACACCTGCAGATTACGAAAAAGCAATGCAAGCTGCAACTGCAGCTTTCAAAACTTTTAAATTAATGCCAGCGCCACAACGTGGTGAAATTGTACGTCAGTTTGGAGAAAAATTACGTAAAAACAAAGAAGCATTAGGCAAATTAGTTTCTTACGAAATGGGAAAATCTTTGCAAGAAGGTTACGGCGAAGTACAAGAAATGATAGACATTTGCGATTTTGCAGTTGGTTTATCGCGTCAACTACACGGATTAACAATGCACTC
>NZ_JAYUPK010000151.1:0-13040 GCF_043760115.1 Flavobacterium sp. | reverse complement strand
TTCACGATATGTTGGGAATGAATAATGAATTTAGCCCAAGATTTTTAAGACGATATTTAGATTTATACGATCAAATGACCAAGGCAATTGGAAATTATGTTGCCGATGTTAAAAGTCAAGATTTTCCTAATGCTGGTGAGCAATATTAGATAATTGTGATTTTACAAATAAAATTTATTTTATAATCAATATCTTTGTAGCTGATTTAAATTTTAAAATTATGACACAACTTATTTTTAAAAATGATTTAGAACAAAATAAAATTGATGCTTTATTACAATTTTTAAAATCTTGGAATATTGAAGCTGAATTAAAAACTGTTTCTAAAAAAAGAACCAATAAAAATACTTCGTTTTCACTTGCAACTGGAATATGGAAAGATAATCCTTTAACTGCTGAAGATTTAAGAAATAAATCTTGGAAAAAATAATCTCAACAAAATCTAATCTTCAAATTCTTCATGAAGACAATCACATTATTGTAATTAATAAACGTGTTGGCGATATTGTTCAAGGCGATAAAACTGGCGACAAACCATTATCTGAAGTTGTAAAAGAATACATAAAAGACAAATACAATAAACCAGGTGAAGTCTTTCTTGGCGTGGTTCACAGATTAGACAGACCAACAACTGGTATAGTAGTTTTTGCAAAAACAAGTAAAGCTTTAACAAGACTAAACGAACTTTTTAGCAACCGCGAAACTTTAAAAACCTATTGGGCAATTGTTAAAAATAAACCTGCTAAAAACGAAGATAAACTAGTTCATTATCTAAAAAGAAATGAAAAAAACAATACTTCTAAAGCACATTTAAAAGAAGTTCCAGATAGTAAACTAGCTTCGTTAGATTACAAAATTATTAAAGAATTAAATAATTATTTTGCTTTAGAAATAAATCTTCATACTGGAAGACATCATCAAATTCGTGCGCAACTTCAAGCAATTGGTTCTCCAATAAAAGGCGATTTAAAATATGGTTTTGATAGAAGTAATACTGATGGCGGAATTCATTTACATGCAAGAAAACTAAGTTTTATACATCCAGTTTCTAAAGAAAATATTACATTAATTGCTCCTACTCCAATTGATATTTTGTGGAATTTATGTTAATTATGTAACATAATATTGTATTTTTATAAATATTTAATTTTAGATATGAATAATTTTACAAAAAATATCTTATGAAAAACTCACTTTTTATTTTGGTTTTTATAATTACTTCCTATTCATTTGGTCAAGAACATTTTGCAGGAATTAGTACTTCTAGTAGAGTAGGAATTTTAAATGCTAGTAATAATCCAGCAGAGTTAGTAAATATGAAAAATACTTTTGAAGGAAGTTTACTAAGTACTAGTATTAATGTATCTAATAATAAAGTAGGTTTTAAAGACTTATTTTCAGATACTAGTTTAGAAACTATAATTTTTAAAGGTAATGATCCAGTAAATCTAAGAGCTGATGCAGAAATTTATGGACCAAGTTTTGGATTTAAATTTAAAAAATGGGCATTCGGAATTACTTCTAAAATTCAAGGAAAACTAGATATTGTAGATGTAGATCCTAAACTTGGAGATGCACTTGTAAACTCTGGTTTAAGTAATTTATTAGGAAGTTCTACATCAATTAGTAATGATTATAACCAAAGAATGAATGGAACAACTTGGGGTGAAATTGGACTTACAACTGCAACAAATTTAGTAAATAACGAAAGCTATAAATTTAGTGTTGGAGCAACATTTAAACTTCTTTTTCCAGGTTCGTATGCCAATTTAGGTTTAGATAAATTTAATGGAACTATAACGGCTAATACTCTTGGACAAGTAGATTTAAGAAATACAACTTCCAATTTAAACATTGCCTATTCTGGTGGTTTGGCTAACAGTTTTTCTAATTTTAATGATTATTCTAAATCTGTTTTTGGTGGATTAAATGGGTTTTCTGGAGATTTAGGAGTAAACTTTCAGTGGAAAGATGCATCAACAAAATCTAATAAATATAAACTAAACACAGGTTTATCTATTAAAAACATTGGTTCAATGACTTTTAAAGATGCTAATAATAATTCTACCAATTATAATTTATCTATTCAAGGAAGTCAAAGTTTAAATTTAAACCAATTTGAAAATGTTGATAATTTGCAGCAAATAGAAACCATTTTATTAAACAGTGGTTTTTTAACCAAAACAAATTCTAACAAAGATTTTAAAGTAAAATTACCAACAACTTTAAATTTATATGCAGATGTAAAATTAATATCTAAATTATACATTACAGGATTTTTACAACAAAAACTTAATGATAATAACGATAATGATCAAATAACAGTTCAAAACGTTTTTACTTTAACTCCAAGATTTACATCAGGAATTTTTGAAATTTTTGCTCCTTTTAATTCTAGTGAAATTTCTGGATTTACCTCTGGAGTTGGATTTAGAATTGGCGGATTTTATTTAGGTTCAAGCTCAATTGTAACTGCATTATTAAATGATTCTAAACAAGGTGATATTTATACAGGTTTTAGATGGGGATTTTTGTAATAATAATAAAACAATTACTAATAAACAAACCACTTAATTGCAATAAATTATAATTTTATATTTTTATTAAAAAAAAATGATTAAATTTAAAAAAATATTGTATTTAACTTTTTAGTTAGCTTTTTTTAGAATTTTTCTTATTAAAAATCAATTATAAGCTTTATTTTAACATATTGTTCAATATTTACTCTTTAACAAATATTAGTTTTAGAGTTAACATTAAAATAATCAATACAATTAACTCATTTTATTTTTCTTTGACCAATCTAATATATTATAAATGGTGGTTTATACTTTTAGTATTTACATTTTTTATTGCACTACTTTATAAAATTACTAACAGAACTAAAAAATTTAATTCAGAGTTTGTAAAAAATTATTCGCAAGAAAATTCTATTGTAGAACAAAGCAGATTATTCCTATTATATTTTGGAATAGTATTACCAGTTTCAGAAGTTATAATTGAAATTTTTAATGTTAGAATTTATAACAGTTTTACAATAAATATAATTGCTGGTTTACTACTAATACTGTATTACATTTTAAGCACAAAACTCGAATTTTTTAGAAAAAACACCACCAAATTTATAATCATAATTTTCTTCCTTTATAATCTTTTTATCATTTATAAGATAACAATTAATCCAAATGAAAAATTATTTATATTAGAATTTACTATATTACTATTTTTCTCTTTTAGTGTTTTTAACAAAATAAAATACTATTGGTTGTATTCGTTAAGCATAATTTTTACATTTTTAATATTACATATTTACCATTATATTCCACTAGATTTATTAATAATTTTGATAAATGTTATCATTGCAATTTCGTTAATTAATTATGCAAAATATATTTCTTTTTTAAACAATAATGATAAATTTCTTTTTGCAAATCAAATTGTAAACAAAGGAAATACACTAACAATTGCAACCAATAAAAAAGGAGAATTAACTTTTTGCAGTGAACAAATAAACGAACTTTTAGGATATACGCAAGAAGAAGTTCAAGGATTAAACTTTTGGAAATTAACTGATGATGCTACTTTTAATGCTAACGAATATTATAACAATTATAAAGAAGGAAGACTGTATACTAAAAAATTAAAAAGTAAAAACGGAGATTATAAATACTTTCAATTTAAAGACAAGCAATTCTCAGAAGATTTAATAATTAGCAACGGTCAAGATGTTACAGAGCAAGTTTCTATTCAAAATAAATATATAAATTTAGTAGAAAATGCGAAAGATATAATTTATGAACTTGATGCTACAGGAAACTATACTTTCGTAAATAAATATGCTAAAAAAACAATGGAGTATTCAACAGAAGAGCTTAAAAAAATGAATTTTTCAGAGTTAGTTCGTGTTGATTATAGAGAAAAAATTACTGAATTTTATGCAAATCCTCCAAGCGATTCTAACGAATATAAAACTGTAGAGTTTCCTGCGTTAACTAAATCTGGCAAAACAATTTGGCTGTCGCAAAATGTAATTATAAAAAGAAATGAGCGCAATAATATTATTGGATTTTCTACAATTGCTAGAGATGTTAGTTTAATTAAGACATTAGAAATAGATGAGATTAGACGTCAAAAAAAATCGAAACGTTACAACGAAGTTATTAAACAATTAACTGTAAAAAGTTTTACAAATCAAGAAGATTTTAATTCATTTATAAATTATTTATTAAAAATAATTTCTAAAACTGTAGATGTAAACAGAGCTAGTTATTGGAAATACGGCAAGCAAAATATTGTTTGTAAAAAATTATTTGAATTAAATAAAAACACATTAGAAGAAAATTTAATTATAGACAAAAATTCTTATCCAATTTATTTTGACGCAATAGAAAACGAAAATGTTATTGTTGCATCTAACGTTAAAAACAATAAAGATATAATTGAATTTGAAAACAACTATTTTGCTAAAAATGATATAAAATCGATATTACATACCGCAATTTTCTTAAACGGAAAATTAGAAGGAATTTTGTTTTTAGAATCCAATACTAAAATTAAAAATTGGGATAATGAAGACATTAATTTCTCTAAATCAATTTCAGATTTTATTGCAATTGCTGTTGAAACTAATACTAGAATTGAAGCTGAGAAAAGTTTGGAATATAAAAGTGAAATTTTAGTAGAAATTAATACAGTTACTAAAAATTTATTAACCAGTAAAAATTCTAACGAAATTATAGAAGGAATTTTAGAAAAAATAGGTAAAGTAACCAATGTAGATAGACTATCATTTTTTGAATATAACAACGTTGCTAAAATATTTTCTCAAAAATACAGATGGAATGCCCAAACTAATTCTTTAACCGAATTAAACGAAAAACTTTTAAATTTACCCGAAGATAATTTTACTTGGGTTTTAAATGAAATTCAAAAATTTAAAATATTTTGTTCTGTTGTAAATAAAATTCCAGATGAATCAATTAGAAATTTCTTTAAATCGTTCGGAATTAAATCACTTTTAATTTTACCTATTTATGTAAAAGAAGAAATGTATGGTTTATTATTTTTTGACGATTCTACCATAGAAAGAGAATGGTCTACAGATGAAATTATAATTTTAAGTTCACTTGCCAATAATATTTCAACATCTATAGAACGTAATATAAACGAGAAAATAATATTTGAAAGTGAAGAAAAATTTAAACTCATTGCCAACAATATTCCTGGAACGGTTTTCCTTTCTAAGTTTGACGAAAACTACACCAAAGTATATATAAATGATGAAATAGAAACCCTAACTGGTTATCCCAAAGAAGATTTTCTGTACAATAATTTATCATTTGTATCATTGATTCATCCAGACCAAAAAAGTAATATATTGGTTGAACAATACGAAAATTTAAACAACGGAAAACAAATAAATTCTAAATACCAAATTAAACGAAAAGATGGAAATTATGTTTGGATTGAAGAATATGCAGATGCTATTAAAAAAGAGGGTGAAATAGAATACATTGGCGGAATATTTATAGACATTACCAAACAAAAAGAAGCCGAAGACGCAATAAAAGCCAAAGATTATGCAGAAACTGCCAACAAAGCCAAGTCAGATTTTCTTGCCAATATGAGTCACGAAATTAGAACACCTTTAAACGGAATTATTGGCTTTACAGATTTATTAAAAAACACAAAACTCGAAAAAATTCAAAAAAATTATATGAATACCATCAATCAATCGGCACTTTCGTTGCTTGAAATTGTAAATGATATTCTAGATTTTTCTAAAATTGAATCAGGAAAATTAGAGCTTGACATTAAAAAATACAATCTTTTAGAACTAACATCAGAAGTAATTGAACTTATAAAATATGACTCTAATATAAAAAATATAAATTTACAATTAGACATTGAAAATGCCATTCCAAGTTATATTTACACTGACAGTCTTCGTTTAAAACAAATTTTAATAAACTTACTTAGCAACGCAGTAAAATTTACCGAAAACGGAAAAGTAACCTTGAAAATCTCAATTTTAGAGAAAATAGATTTTGAAAACTACAAACTTAGATTCTCTGTTGTAGACACTGGAATTGGAATTAAAGATGAATATCAAAAAATAATTTTCGATGCATTTTCGCAAGGAGACAATTCTACAACAAGAAAATTTGGAGGAACAGGTTTAGGACTTACAATTTCTAACCAACTTTTAGGTTTAATGAACAGCCAATTGCAATTAAAAAGCGAATATAAAACTGGTAGTGAATTTTATTTTGATGTAAATATTTTAACCACAATCAATCCAGATGAAGCTATTTATGCACCAATTATACACAAGCCAGAAAAAATAAATAGTGCTTTTGGACACGAAAATTATAAAATACTTTTAGTAGAAGATAACAAAATTAACATGCTTTTAGCCAAGACATTAGTAAAGCAAATAATTCCAAATTGCTCAGTTTATGAAGCTGTAAATGGTAAAGAAGCTGTAGAAAAATTCCAAATAATAAAACCCGATTTGGTACTTATGGATATTCAAATGCCATTTTTAAACGGCTATGAAGCAACAGCAGCAATTAGAAAACTAGAAATAGGAAAACACACACCAATAATTGCACTAACTGCTGGAACAATAATAGGCGAAAAAGAAAAATGTCTTGAAGCAGGAATGGACGATTACACATCTAAACCAATTATAAAAGAAATTTTTGAAGCAATAATTGTAAAATGGATTACCATTTAATTCAAAAAAAATTATATTTGTAATCTAATTTAACCCAACTAATTATGAAATGGATAGGAAATAGACAAAGTGATAATGTTGAAGACAGAAGAGGAATGTCTGGCGGAGGAAAAGCCGCAGTTGGTGGTGGTGGATTAGTAATAGTGTTTTTTCTTGTAAAAATGTTTTTTCCAGAAGCCGCACCTTTATTAGATACATTTCAGCAAAATCAAGCTGGTCAACAAACAGAACAAACCGGCGAACCAGTAGAATTAACAGCAGAACAAAAAGAAACTGGCGATTTTGCCAAAACAGTTTTTGCTTACACCGAAGATACATTTGGTAAAATATTTCAAGAAAATGGCTTGCAATACGAACAACCTAAAATGGTACTTTTTTCAGATGCAGTAGAAACAGCTTGTGGAAGCGCAACCGCAGCTTCTGGACCATTTTATTGTCCTGGCGACCAAAAAGTATATATGGATTTAGAGTTTTTTAAAGAATTAAAAACTCGTTTTGGCGCACAAGGTGGCGATTTTGCAACAGCTTACGTAATTGCTCACGAAGTTGGACATCACATACAAACAATACTTGGAACATCAAATAAAATGCGCCAAGCACAACAAGGATTATCGCAAGCCGAAGCCAATAAATTATCAGTTTGTCTAGAACTTCAAGCCGATTTTTATGCTGGCGTTTGGGCAAAATACAACAGCCAATACCTTGAAGCTGGCGATATTGACGAAGCACTTTCTGCAGCGCACGCAGTTGGCGACGACGCAATTCAAAGCAAAATGCAAGGTCACTTTCAACCAGACACGTTTACGCACGGAACATCAGAACAACGTAAATATTGGTTCAAAAAAGGATTTTCAACCGGCGATATGAATCAAGGAAACACCTTTCAAGATGCAGGTTTTGATCTATAGAAGCCAATCCAGCTAGCCGTTTCAAGAAAACACTACAAAGAAACATTTTTCAATAAAAAAAAGAGCTTCCGTTGGTCGCTCTTTTTTTTATGAAAAATTAGTTTCTTTCCAGCGTTTTGCTTTTCACTTTTATCTGGGCTAATTCGTAGTAATATTTGAAAATTTGCAACAATTAAAACCTCTTTTTTATCACATTCGCAAATCGAATATATTAAGTAAATATTTATAAATTGTTAAATCAATTTCAACAAATCAATTTATAAATTTGTTGCAACCAATTTATAAAATACCAAATGAAAGTAGGAATTAGCAGCATCACCTTTAACATACCCAAGTTACATTTACCAATAAAAGTACTAGCCGAAAACCGAAACATCGAACCAGAAAAACTTATAAAAGGTTTGGGTTTACACAAAATGAGTTTTCCAGATGTGCATCAAGATGTAGTAACATTTGCAACCAATGCAGTTTATAAATTACTACAAGATGAAAACCTGCAACCACAAGAAATTTCTAGAATTTATGTTGGTACAGAAAGTGGTATCGATGCTTCTAAACCCATTGCATCTTATGTTGTACAACTTTTAGAACAACAGTATGGCGAAAAAACATTTCAACATTGCGATGTAACCGACATTACTTTTGCTTGCATTGGCGCTGTAGATGCATTGCAAACCACATTAGATTTTATAAGATTAAATCCAACCAAAAAAGCCATAGTCGTAGCAACAGACAATGCCAAATACGATTTAAATTCTACTGGCGAATACACACAAGGCGCAGGAGCAATTGCAATGTTAATAGAATCCAATCCTAAAATTTTGGCATTTCCACAAGAATTTGGTGTTTCTACACAAGGTGTATTTGATTTTTTTAAACCAAGAAGGTATTTCTCTAAAGACGAAATTCTAAACACAACAGAAAATCCAGAATGGTTCGGAATTCTAGAAAACGAAGTTGCATTTTACAAAGAACAACCAGTTTTTGACGGACAATATTCCAATCAATGTTACATAAATCGTATTACTGATGCCTATTTTCATTATAAAAAAGTAACCAATCAAGAAGGCGCAATTTATCAAAACTGGCAAAACATTTTGATGCATCTACCCTATTGTTTTCAAGCACGAAGAACATTTGTAGAAATTTATGCCAAAGAAAATAATCTTACAGAAGATGTGAAAACCATTTCTAAAACACAAAACTATTTAGATTTTGTAACCAAGACTATTTTTCCATCAGAAATTGCTTCTGGACAAGTTGGCAATATGTATGCAGGTTCTATTTTTCTAGGTTTACTTTCTACATTATGTTATCATTTTCAACAAAATTCTAATTTAGAAAATAAAAAATTCGGGTTCATAGCTTACGGAAGCGGTTCAAAAGCCAAAGTTTTCGAAGCCGAAGTGCAAGAAAACTGGAAAGAAGCTGTTGCGAAAATCAACCTATTTCAATTTCTAGAAAACACCCACGAAATAGATTTTGGAACTTACATTAAACTTCATAAAAAAGAAAGAAAACAATCTGTTTTACCTGCTAAAAATGAGTTTTATTTGGGTTATATAGAGAAGGAAAATCCGCTTTTGGTTGGTGCTCGGTTTTATGGGTTTAGGTAGATAGATTTTGAAATAGTTTTTTGATAATTATCAAATAGTTAAAAACATTATTATTTTCAACGAAATCAAAATTTTTTAAAATCTTATTAGTGATTACTGTTATATCTGTTTTTATTAAGTTTGTAAAATATTTAGCTTTTTATATAGCATACAATATCTTTATATTTTATATATTTGAAAAACAAATTATTATTTTTATGTCAAAGTTGCAAATAACTGCAAATTTAGGATTTTCAAATCAAAAATTTCACGTTGGTCTTTCATTAGTAGAATTTAATGAAGATGACGTTGTTATTATATATTCACCTGCATTGGATTTAAGTGGTTATGGACATTCTGGTGAAGAAGCCAAAAAATCTTTTTCAGAATCGTTGCATGAGTTTTTTAGATATACACATAATAAAAACACTTTAAACAAAGTTTTAGAAGATTTAGGTTGGTCAATTAAAGGCACAAAGAAAAAACCTAAATTTAATCCACCTTTAGATTCAGATTTGGTAACTTCAAATTCATTATATAATGAAATTGTAAATAATAAAAGTTACAAAGTTTCAAGAGAAGAAGTAGAATTTGCCTTTTAAATTCTATGTCTACAAAGCATTTAAGAAATATTCCTCTCAAATTATTTAGAGACTTTTTAACTGAAAAAGGTTGTTCTTGCAACAGAACAAATGGTGGTCACGAACATTGGTCAAGAATAGATTTATTAAGACCAATAACATTGCAATCTCACATTGATCCAATACCTGAATTTATTATAAAAATGCATTAAAACAAATAGGACTTACCAAAAAAGATTTTACAGATTGGATATAAATTTTTGTTTAAAAAATCAACTTATTTCAATTTCTAGAAAACACCCACAAAATAGATTTTGGAACCTACGTTGCAGTTCATAAAAAAGAAAGAAAACAATCTATTTTACCTGCTAAAAATGAATTTTATTTGGGTTATATAGAGAAGGAAAATCCAGTTTTGGTTGGTGCTCGGTTTTATGGGTTTGGGTAGATAAATTTTTATTTGGCAATTTTTCCAATACCGTTAATCATCGTCTGATTTATCTTAATAGGTATTAATTCTATTCTAAAATTAAATCTTTACTAAAAGAATTTCCTTTTCTTAATTTTTCTAATAGCCGAATCAAGTCTCATTTGGTTAGCAGTAGAAGATAATTCATAATTTGTAGCCATTAAAGAATTGTATTCTTCAAGAGACATTATTACAATTCCCAAATCTTTCCTCTATTTATAATTAGTGTTTCAAAATTTTTAGAAACCTTATCAAAATAGGTTTTAATGTCTTTTCTAAAATCTGAAATATTTGTAACTATCATGATTAATAATTTTATACAAATTTATGTACACTATTTTGTAAAATAAAAGATTTTACGTTAAAGTATTTTGATAAAATAACTTTAACAGTTGCGAAAAATATATTTAATTACAAATACTTTATTCTTCATTATAATATTTGTGTAATAAGTTCAACATATCTTGATGTGCAGCCAAGCCAAGTAAATTTCGAAACATTGTTGTTATTTCAAATTTCTGCTTGTAACCTTTATTCTCAAAAACTTGAAATTCAGGAATTACGTGACAAGTTGCTAAATAAGAAACTTCAGAATGAACACGTCCAATTGTGCTACTATCATTATCATTATAAAAGTCAATATCTGATTTTGCTCCTTGTTCTAATAATTTTTTTGCTTCAACAAAATCGAAACACTCAACTCGATTATATAATTTTACATCAATTTCTTTAAATCCTTGTTCTATAAAATAAGATATTGGATCACCGATAACTTCGTTGTTGTCATCAGGGTCGTTTGGATCATCGCAATAGAAATAATCCCAGTAATCATTATACTCAATAAGTTTAATACTATTTTTTTGTCCGATTTCTATTTCCCAAAAATCTAACATCTGTTTGGTTCGTTGTCTAATTTTTTCAATAAGTGGCATTATTTCGTCTCGCCATTCAGTATCAAACCATATTTTTTGGTTGAATAAAGTTAAATTTTTAAGGTCAAAATTCGTATTTCCATCAATTAGAAATTTTTCTTTTTTTGAATATATTTCTGGATTTTCATTCTTGAAAGCAATAATTTTTTTTAAATCGTTGAAATATATAGCAAGAAATAAATCTTCTAATTTTTTATTTTCTTCTTCATTTGGAAAATTAGTTAAAATGGTTTCCATAATTAATTTAGTTCTTTAAGAAATCGTTTATTACCGTTTTCTTTTTCTTTGGCTTTTGGGTTGTAAATAAATCGGCAGTATATTTTTCGTATAACTCGAATAAATATACCATTCTGTTGGCTTCGCTGGTAAAAGCAACGCTTCTGTATGCCAAATCTACGGCTTTGTCTAACTCGTTATGTGCTTTTATTAATGCTGGTGGCATTGTTAAATTTCCGTACAAGTCGGCTAATGAACTGTTTGGGAAACTCAACCGAACATCTAAAACTTTCTGTGTTTTTTCTTCAATAGTTGCAATTTGCATTTCAGTTGGGCTTTCTGGAAATGGATAATTATTATATACTGACGGTGAATAACTTATTCTACTTTCAAGTCTTCCTGAGACATATTTTACCCACGTGTTATGAATTTTACTGGATAAAACACCAAAAATATATAAAGAAGCATTTGGAATAATCTGTAACTTATTACTACAAATTATATCAGGTGAAAGAAAACCAATCGGAATGTAACTTCTGTTTTCTGAACTAACTTCTGGCAGTGCTAAATAACTTGTTTTTGGTTGTCTATCTTGTGTAAATAAAGTTGGGAAATTTGCATAGTCTTGAACTGATGGTGTTGGACTTCTCAAACGACTTTTCTTTACTTGTAAAATTCTTAGCTGCACTAAATGCAAATTCTTTAAAACATTAGGCTCTATTTCTTTCAACCACAAACAATATCTTTCTTTTGAATACAGGAATTCATCTGCACCCCAAAATTGTTTAATAAATTTTTCTGATAAAGGTTCTTTTAAAATTAAATCTGCTTTTTCTTCTTTTGTAAGTATAAGATTTCCACCATCAGTAGGTTGGCTACCTTTAAACATTTCAGGGAATTGATGAATTGGTTTTCCTCTTGATACTATAAAAATATCTTTAGCATCGACTAAAAAAGCATTTATATTTTTTGCTTTTATTTCACTTGCTGTACCATTAATATCTTCGTATTCAAAAATACTTTTATTAGTGGTATTAAAACTTGCAAAGCCGATAATTACAACGTGAACACCTGCGTTTCCTTTTGCTTCATTGTTCCACTTAAAAGTTCTATGCGCAAAGTGAATTTTAATGTTGTATTGTGTGAATAGTTTATCCCATAATATACTAGTCTGTTCTCCTTGAACAATGGAATTTGTTGAAACAAACGCAACTTTAATTGTTGTACCCTGAATAAATTTTGCAGCTTTTAAATACCAAGCTGCAACGTAATCCAATCTTCCGGCTCGTTTAAATTCACCAAAAACAATTTCCATTCCTTTTTTTTGTACATCATTTCTCCATTGATGACCAATAAATGGTGGATTTCCTAAAATATAAGAAAGTTTATCTTTTGTAATTACAGTTTCCCAATCGACTTCGAGTGCATCTCCGTGAACAATATTTGCAGACTTTTTGAGTGGCAAACGTGCAAAATATTGTCCAAACTCGTTACTAATTTGCATATTCATTTGGTGGTCGATGAGCCACATTGCAACTTCGGCAATTCGAGCCGGAAATTCTTCGTACTCAATTCCGCCCATCATATCGACATCGAGCCA
>NZ_JAYUPK010000150.1:0-13073 GCF_043760115.1 Flavobacterium sp. | reverse complement strand
CTAAAGACGGAATTAAAAAAGGTTTTTTTAAAAATATAAATTTTCAATATAATTTACGAGGCGACAATCAATTTACAACTACTGATTCTTTATTTTTTAAAAGAGAAATGTTTGAAAATGCTCGAACAGGATTTGCGCATACAATTCCTTTAGCAACCAATTATAAAATTTTTAAACATTTTAGTGCTTCAACAGGAGTAAATTATAATGAGGTTTGGACATTACAAACTATAAAACGAACTGGAGATTTTCAGACTAATAGAGCTGTAGATACTAGAATTAATGGATTTGATTCTTTCAGAACTTACAGCTTTAATAACAGTTTAGGAACAACTATTTATGGAACTTATGATTTTGGAGAAAAAAGTAAAATAAAATCCATTCGTCATGTAGTTAGACCAAATGTTTCTCATTCTTATGTTCCAAGTTTCAGTAAATATTATGAAACGTATGAATCTGATAGAATTTATGCCAAAGCAACTGGGTTTCCTGTAGAATCTATTTTTACTGAATATACACGATTTGAAGGAAGTCTTGGTGTTCCTAATAAAAATTATTCTAATACTTTAGGATTTAGCTTAAGCAACACATTTGAAGCCAAAGTAACCGATAAAGATTCCTTAAAAACAGAGCCAAAAAAGATTATGTTATTGAATAATTTGAACTTTGATTCTAGTTATGATTTGGCAACAGCAAGATGGTCTACAATTGGAATAACAGGAGGAACTTTGTTATTTAACCAAAAGATGCCTGTAAATTTTAGAGCACAAATTGATCCTTATGCTGTAAGAGACAAAAACGATTTAGTTATTGCCAATCCTTTTAGAATTGATAATTTCAATTTATCATTAGGATATTCAATATCTAGCGATGGAAAAGACAAAGAAAAAGAGAAAAATACACGAGGCGAAAGGAATGGTGGTAGAGAAGATGATCTCTTTGGAACTGCAAACGATTTTAATGATCCTAACGAATCTGAATTTAAAAATGATGAAGAGGAAAAAGAGTTTGCAGGTTTTTATAATGCAGATATTCCTTGGGATTTGACTTTTGCTTACACCATAACTTACAATAATAATGGAACTCAAAATAGAATTTCAAGCAGTTCTTTAATGGTTTCTGCCAATACCGATTTAACACCTAAATGGAAAATTGGAGTTTCTACAGGATATGATTTTGTTAACAAAGGTGTCAGTTTTACTCAAGTTAGATTAAACAGAGATTTATTGAGTTGGAATATGAGTTTTAACTGGTTGCCGTTTGGAAATAATGCGTCTTGGGGATTTTTTATTGGGATAAAATCAGGTATTCTTAGCGATATTAAATATGATAAGAACAATCAAGCTGATAGAGGTTTGAGGTAGTTTTTTGAGATGGAAGATGGAAGATGGAAGATGGAAGATTGTAGATTTTAGATTTTAGATTGTAGATTGTAGATTTTAGATTGTTGATTGTAAATTGTTGATTTTAGAATTATATAAAAAAATAAATAAATTAATGAAAAAAATAATATTTACAGAAAATGCGCCTGCGCCAATTGGACCATACAATCAAGCTGTACTTGTTAATGGTGTTTTGTATACTTCTGGGCAAATTGCTTTGAATCCGTTGACAATGGAATTAGTTTTAGATTCTATTGAAATTGAAACCAAACAAGTAATGGAAAACATGAAAGAAGTTCTTGCAGCTGCAGGAATGACTTTTGAAAATGTTGTAAAAACTACTATATTTATTATGGATATGAATGATTTTGCCAAAATTAATTCGGTTTATTCTACTTATTTTGATGAAAAAACTGCTCCAGCAAGAGAAACAGTTCAAGTTGCTGGTTTGCCCAAAGGCGTAAATATTGAAATTTCTATAATTGCAGTTTTATAAAAAAATAAAATAATTGATTATATAAAAAAAGTGATTTTCAATTGAAAATCGCTTTTGGTTTTATAAAATAGTGTCTTTAATTAGTATTTGATTTCTTTAAAAAATCTATTAATCCATTCATGTACGTTTGTTGATCGTCGTACAAACTCATATGACTTCCGTTGGCGCAGTATAAAAAGCTACCATTAGTAAATTGTGTTGCCATCCATTTCATATATTCTGGATCCATTGTGTCGTGCTTTGCTCCTATTACTAATGTTGGAATTTTTATATTTTTTAATTCTTTAGAAACGTCCCAATTAGTAAGTTTACCAGATATTCCTAGTTCACTTGGACCTTGCATTGTTATGTACAATGATTGATTTAATCTTCCCATTGAACGAGTAACTGGTTCTGGCCAATCTTTTACTGGTAATCTTAAAATGTGTTGATTGTAAAAATTAGACATTAATAATTCCATGTATTTAGGATTGGTGTAGTCTTTTTTGGCTTCTAATTCTTTTACGGTTTTTAGTACTTCTGGATTCATTTGTTTTTCTAATACTTTAGAATATTCGCCATATTTTGGACAACTTGCCATCATATTAGAAACTATTAAACCTTTCATATTTTCTTGATATTTTAGTGCATATTGCATTCCTAAAATTCCACCCCAAGAATGTCCAAGTAAATAAAAATTGTTTTTATCTAGATTTAATGCTTTTCTTACTTGCTCTACTTCTTCTACATATCTTGGTAAATCCCACATTGTGGTATCGTTAGGATTGTCTGAAAAACCTGTTCCTAATTGATCATAATATATAAATTCTATACCTTCTTTGGGAAGAAAACTTTCCATACATTCAAAATATTCGTGGCTCATTCCTGGTCCACCATTTAAAAGTAATAGTTTAATTTTTGGGTTATTACCAATTCTTTTTGTCCAAACTTTGAATTTTCCTTTTGGAGTTTCTATAGTAATCATTTTTGTTCCACCAATTTTTATTCCTTCGGTTTCATCTGAAAGATAATTGTTTGTGGTTTCATTTTTACACGAAAATAGTGTTGTGATTGTCAGGAATAGGATTAGTTTTTTCATAGTTGTTGTTGTTGTTTTTACACGAATTTCACGAATTTTTACTAATTATTAATGCTTTTTATTTCACTAATTTAAAACTTCGTTTTGTTATATTTATTTTACCACAAATTACACAAATTTTCGCAAATTATTTTATTGGCATTTTGTCATTCTGACGCAGGAAGAATCTCATTTTTTGACACGAATCCTCCAAAAAGGCGGACACGTTTCACGAATTTTTACTAATTATAAATGCTTCTTATTTCACTAATTTAAAAACTTCGTTTTGTTTTCTTTTAAACACAAATTTGATTTTTTTGACACGAATTACACGAATTTCCACGAATTATTGTGCGTTTTATTTCACTAATTTAAAACTTCGTTTTTATTATAATTTTTACCACAAATTACACTTCTAATAGCTATCGGTAGTGTCATTCGTGTGAAATATTTTGTTCAAAAACTATTTAATTTGTGTTAACTTTTTAAATTGTTCCATTATACATTGCTTTTACAATTCCATCTGCAAGTCCAATTTTTGGAACATATATATGTCTTGCTCCAGACCATTTCATTGCGTTTAAATATATTCTTGTTGCCGGAATTATTACGTCTGCTCTATCTGTATTTAATGCTAACTCGGCAATTCGTTGTTCGTAGGTTAATGAATTTAAATATTGATATTGCGAATTCAAATACAAGTAAGATAACGGTTTGTCTTGCTGTTTTCCTGATAATTTGAATAATTTATTAATGTTTCCACCTGAACCTATTAATGTAATATTTTCATACTCGCAGGTGTTGGTTTTTATCCATTTTTCTATTTCATTCCAAACTACTTCATTTACCATATCGTTTAAAAGTCGAACTGTTCCGTTTTTAAATGATTTGGATGTTACCATTTTGCCATTACTAAACAATGAGAATTCTGTGCTTCCGCCACCAACATCTACATATAAATAGGTTTTGTCTGTAGATAGAAATCCGTGTAAATCTGACGACGCAATTATTGACGCTTCCACTTTTCCGTCGATAATGTCTATGTCTATTTGCGATTTTTGTTTTATTATTTCTACAACTTCTTTTCCATTGTAAGCTTCTCGCATTGCCGATGTTGCGCAAGCTTTGTATTTTTCTACTTTATATACTTTCATTAATAGTCTAAATGCTTCCATTGCGTCTACCATTCTGTCAATGTTTTCTGGAGTTATTTCTCCAACTGTAAATGCATCTTGTCCTAAACGAATTGGCACACGAATTAATGCCGATTTATTAAATTGGGTTTCTTTATTGTCCTGCTCTACAACGTTGGTTATTAGTAATCGCATTGCATTGGAACCAATGTCTATTGCTGCGTATTTTTTTATTGAAATCATTAATGATTTGGGAATTAGGTTTTTTTTATTTAAGTCTTCGTCAAGCTCAGACTACATATTAGTTTTGGTTGGCTTTTATTTTAAATTCCAAAAGACAAATGATAAATTACAGATAAACTTCAAATTTCAATTTTTTAAATTTCAAACTTGTGGTTTTGAATATTGTATTTTAGATTTTGGAAGTTACTTGTAATTTGTTATTTGAAATTTGTTTTTTAATCTTTATTACTTGTTGTTTTGCCCCAGAGTAAAGTGGAAAGCTTTTTGCAAAAATAATTTAGTTTTTCTTGGTATTAAAAAGCGACCAACGGAAGCTCTTTTAATGGCTTAGAAAAACAAATTGTTTTTGCAAAAACTTGTAACGTAAAGCTGGAATTGGCACTGCATAAAATTACAATTTATTTTCTATTGTTTCTTCGATTGTGTTTTTATAATAATTATAAGTTTCTTGTTGGGCTCGAAAAACTGGTTCATTTTGCTTGCGAATTCGGTATTTATTATCTAGTTTTTCTGAGTGGTAACGTGCTTTTACGTTTCCTTTCCAACCGCATTCAAAATTGTCTACTAGTTGTTTTTTTATGGTTTCGTCGTATATTGGACAGCTTACTTCTACTCGTCCATCGAGGTTGCGAGTAAGAAAATCGGCGCTGGAAATAAATACTTCTGGGTTGTTGTCGTTGCCAAAAATAAAAATGCGAGAATGTTCTAGAAAATTGTCTACAATGCTTATGGCTTCTATGTTTTCTGACATTCCTTTTACGCCTGGAATTAACGAACAAATGCCTCTTACTTGCAGTTGAATTTTTACGCCTGCGTTGCTTGCATCGTAGAGTTTGTCTATCATTGCATAATCTGACAAGCTGTTCATTTTGAGTTTTATAAATGCTGGACGACTTGCATTGGCATTATGAATTTCTCTATCTATTAATTTATAAAACCTTGAACGTGAGTAATGTGGCGAAACTATTAAATGTTTGTAACGTTGTAATCGGTAATTAATATCGAAAAATTCGAATACTTTATTTACGTCTTTTAAAATTTGTTGGTGTGAGGTAAAAAGTGTAACATCGGTATAGACTTTGGCAGTAGATTCGTTAAAATTTCCTGTAGAAATGAAGCCGTAACGTTTTAATTTTCCGTTTTCAATTCGGTCAATTACACATATTTTACTGTGTACTTTTAGTCCTTTTATTCCAAAAATTAGTTGTATTCCTTCCGTTTGCATTTGCTCTGCGTAGGAAATATTACTTGCTTCGTCAAATCGTGCTTGAAGTTCTATTTGTACCACCACTTTTTTACCATTTTTGGCTGCATTTATTAGTGAACTTACTATTTGAGAATTTTTGGCTAGTCTGTATAATGTAATTTTTATTGTGGTAACTTTTGGATCTAATGCTGCTTCTCTTAAAAACTTAATTAGGTAAGAAAACGATTGATATGGTGCGCAATTTAGATAATCTTGCTTGGCAATTTTGTTAAGAATACTTCCATCTAATGATAATCCTGGAACTGGCAAAGGTGTTTTTTGCTGGTATAATAAATCGTATCTGCCAAGGTTTGGGAAATTCATATAATCTCTACGATTGTGGTATCTTCCGCCAGGAATTATTCCATCAGTAGATTCGATTCCCATATTAGTAAGGAAATATTTTAGTGTGTCTTTTTCTATTTCTTGATCGTAAACAAAACGCACTGGTTCGCCAATTCTTCGCTCTTTTACTGATGTTGCAATTTTTTCAAGCATACTTTTACTCAAGTCAGAATCGATATCAAGTTGGGCATCTCGAGTAATTTTTATCATGTGAGCAGATATACTTTCGTAATCGAAAATATTAAAAATGCTACTTAAATTAAAACGGATAACATCGTCTAGAAAAATTATGTATTGCTTTTCATCTTTTGATGGAAGCACTACAAATCTGTTTAGTGTTTTTGGAATTTCAATTACGGCATAACGAATTTCTTTTTTAGGTTTTACTAGACCTAACAATTTCGCTTTTTCTTCGGTTTTCATTACAAGTTTTACAGCTAAATAACCAGAAGTATCTTTAAGTGTTGGAAATTCTGCCAAATCATTTAGTATAATTGTAACTAATGCAGGAGAAACCGTTTGAATAAAATAATCGTGAATAAAATTTTGATGATCTACAGATAGTTCTTTCTCGTTAATCATTAAAATATTTTCATTTTTAAGTTTGGCTTCTATAATGGTTAGAATTTTTAAACTTTCGGCTTGTTGATTAATTACAATATCTGTAATATCTTTTACTAATTGTTGAGAAGAAATACCTCCAAGAATTTTTTCGCCCGAAACTCCAGAAAGACTTAAACGACGTATTGCTGCAAAACGTACTCTAAAAAATTCGTCAAGATTATTAGAAAAAATTCCTAAAAATCTTAGTCTGTCTAATAACGGAACTGATTCATCTGCTGCTTCTTGTAAAACTCTGGCGTTGAATGCTAGCCAGCTTTTTTCTCTATCTGTATATTTGTATTTATTGGTATATGTCATAATTATATATGGCTTGGAAAAATAATTTTATCAGTTTTACCTTTGTTAATTGATTTCCAATTATCAGTTTGAAATGTTATAGATACAAATCCAGATGTTGGAACATTATCTACAAAAATATCTCCAAATTTATTAACAAAATCTGTAATA
Source organism: Flavobacterium sp. (assembly GCF_043760115.1). GTDB lineage: Bacteria > Bacteroidota > Bacteroidia > Flavobacteriales > Flavobacteriaceae > Flavobacterium. Next base: position 6,100 of record NZ_JAYUPK010000150.1, on the reverse strand, counting down.
GCGCTATTATGTCCAAAAATAATTAGAGTTTGATACTCATTTAAACAAGATTTAACAATTTCTTCAAGGTTTGATAAATTGAAGGTATATAATTCTGGAACTACAGAAATTGAGTCATTTTTTAGTTTCCAAACTTCTTTAAATATTTTAGAAGTTTCTAAAGTTCTTTTTGCTGGACTTGAAATAATTTGAGTAAAATTATTAACAATTACAGTTGACAAACTTGCTGTTTTATAAGAATTTTCTATTCCTTTTTGATTTATTGGTCTGTCGATATCTTTGATTGGTAGGTTCCAACTTGATTTTCCGTGTCGAATTAATATTACATTTTTCATAAATATGAATTAAAAAAATAAACTTGTAAGTTAATATATACAATATAAATATAAATACGTCATTAAACTGCTATTTTATACACTTTATCGATATTTTATTAGTTTTATTAAAAGTAGATTTATAGTTTTGTCCAAAATAGTGTTGATAAAGTTTTTTTATAAAAGTAAAATAAATTATTTTACAATATATGAAAATAGTTGTAATAAAATAGAAATAGTAGAATAAATTGTACGTAAAAACTATGTCAAACATCCTATAAATAGGGCTTTAATCGATAATTATTATTAAACCAGTAGTTAAACGAGTTTTCGAGTAATTCATAGGATAAATAAGGAAATAATAAAATTGACAGTTACATTTGTGGGCTGAATTAAAATGTTAATAACTTTTGTTATAGCAATTTATCAAAAATAAAAAAAATAAAAGAATGAAAAAAATTATACAATTTTCAAATGATGTGAAAAAAATGATTAATTATAAATTAATTTTTTCACTAATTACAATTTTAATTTCTTCGTCATTATTTGCAGAAGGTACGCCTACTCTTTCACCAAACGCTAGTAATATAACTGCTGTTTTAAGTGCGCCAGATTTAGCTTCTGGTTCTTACTATAATGCACCAGAAGATAATAGAATTTATTTTAACATTGGAAACTTTGCCACAGAAAAATTGTACTTTGGTTTTGACTGGAGACAATATGCTGTAGGTAATCCTCCGCCAAGATTGAATAATGTATATTACAGAATAAGAAGACCTGATGGTTCTGTAGCACTTACTGCTATATGGAATAGTACTTTAGGTTCTGCAGGAAGTATTGATAATCATGTTCAAGCACTTGCAGGTCCAAATATTGGTGGCGTTACAACAGGATATAATCCTTTAGTATTTTCTCCAACTGTTTCTGGAGAACATTGGATAGAACTTTATAGAAGTAATGATGGTGGAGTTACTCCGCTTACTTCAAATGCTGATAGAGCTGTTGGCGCATTATTTGATATGACTGTTGCAACATCTGCTACAGGAGTTAAACGAAATGGTCGTTTACATTCAGATAAATGGGCATTTATTGCTGTTTCAAGTTCATTCGGAAATTCTATAATTGCAAGTTCTGAACCAAATTTTTATGCATATACAGACGATAGAGTTGTTTTACTTATTGATTTTAAACCAGGATTTCAACCTATTGCTTATAACGTTTCTGTAAATAGATATGGTGTATCTGAAACAGGAAGTTTTGAAACAACTCGTAGATCTATAAATGCGGCTGTTTCGCCTACTCTATTAAATGGTTTTAAAGTCTTTTTAAACAATCCTGATAGTGTTTTATATCCTGTATCTTCAATTCCTGCTGCACCTACATTTTTAAGCCCAACTATTACATTGTGTGGACCGTATCGAGTTAATTTTAATATTTCTGAACCTGGAGATGTAAAATTATTTTTTGATTTAAATGGTGTTTCTGGTTTTCAAACAGGAACAACTGATAGAATGCTTGAATTAACTGGATTATTTGCTGGAAACAATTTTATAATTTGGGATGGATTAGATGGCTTTGGAAATCCAGTTTTAGATGGAGCTTCAATGACATTGACTCTTAATTTTCTAAAAGGACGTTTTAATTTACCTCTATATGATGCTGAATTAAATATTAACGGATTTAATGTATCTTCAATTGCACCAGTTGCAATTACCAATTCTCTAATGTTTTGGGATGACAGTTTATTAACTAATATTGACGGAAATTGTAATGGTGGTAATAATGAAGAGAATGTAAATTTAACTGGCACAGGTTTAAACAACTCTATAATTGGAACAGTTAGTCCTGCAAGAGCTTGGAGTGGAAATGGAAATTTATTACAAACTATTCCTGCACCAGCAGTTGGAGCAAACCAAACTGATGGTTTAACATGTACCGATTATGGTAATGCTAGGTTGTTAAATACTTGGGGTTATGGATTAGTATCATCGGCAGTAGCTACAACTACATTTAAAGGATGTTCAGATTTACGAGTTGTAAAAACAGTTAACAATAGCACACCTGTTGTTGGTAATAATGTTACATTTACAATTACAGCTAGTAACTTAGGTATAAGTAATGATTCTAATGTTGTGGTTAGTGATGTTTTGCCATCAGGTTACACGTTAGTAAGCGCAACACCTTCAACCGGAACTTGGTCTGCACCAAATTGGACAATTGGAAATTTTGTTAGTGGAGCAAACGCTACATTAACAATTGTTGCTACAGTTAGTTTTAATGGAAATTATACTAATACAGCGACAATTTCTGGCACCAATTCAGATCCTGTTTTGAGTAATAATACTTCGTCTGTAGCTACAACTCCAACCACTAATACTGGTTTAGGATTTGCATGTTCAAATAAATTTTATTTAACAAGACAAGTAACCACTCCTAGTAACCAAACATTATTAAGTGAAATTACAATAGATTCAGCTAATAATGATATTAATATAGCTACAGTAACTACTTATCCTAATTTATTAATGAATGCTAGTTTTTACTACAACGGATTCATTTATGCATTTGGACAAAATCCAGGTTCTAACATTTTATATCAACTTAGAAATAACGGAACAGTAGTCGCTCAAACAGTTTCGGGTTTACCTGCAAAATTTTGGAATAATGCTGTTTGTGATAGAAATGGAATAGTTTATTTAATTGACCCAGGTACTTTTACTATGTGGTCTTTTAATATAAATACATTAGTAGTTAACTCAACAAATTTAACTGGTATTTCAGATAGTCCATCTGTAGCAAATTTTGGAGATTTAATTATAGATCCTACTGATAATCTTCTTTATGGATTTTACACTAATAATTCTGGAAATTTAAGAGGTTTATATAGAATTGATCCATCTGCTAGTACATTAACTTTGGTTGGTGGAAATGCAAATAATACTGGTATTGGATCATTATTTATAAATGCATCTGGAAATCTTTATGCTTATGGAAGTCCTTTAGCTGGTGGTGATCAAAATACATTTTATTCAATAAATAAAACTTCTGGTGCTTTTACACAAATTGGAACTCCAGATACTCCAGTTACTCAATCTGATGGATGTGATTGTCCTTACAGAGTTGCCTTAAATTTAAGTACAAATGTTACATCAACAGATGTTACTTCTTGTGCTTCTGGAACTTTTAATTATATTTTTAGTATTAGTAATTCTACTCCTGCAACTCTAACAAATCAATCAATAAGTTATACCATTGATAACAGATTATCATTTTCATTTACAGCTTTATCTTTACAGTCTACTTTACAAGCAATATATGGTAATTCTGTAGTCGTAACAATTTCAAATGCCAATAGTGGAACTAATAATGTTTTAACAATTAATAATTTAAATGTTCCACTAGGAACAACTACTTTTTCTACATCAGTAACTACAAACAGTACTACTTTTACAAGTGGCGCTAATATTATTAATACTCAAGCAATATGGAATAATCTTCCTGCTCAATATGGTGGAAGTGAATTATCTAACAATCCAAATACGCCACTTCCTTTAGATTTTACTCCTATAACGATAAACTTTTTTCCTCAACCAAATGCTGGTGCTGATCAAAGTGGTGTTTGTGCAGGAAGTACTGCAACTTTAACTGGAACACCTAATAATGGAACATGGACTGCTCAATCTGGAAATCCAACTGGAGCAAGTTTAGGTGTAACAACTTCTGGTATTGCAGTAGCTACATTTGCTGCTAATGCAATTTTAGGAACTTATAATTTTATTTATACTTCTCAAGGTTGTTCAGATTCAGTTGCAATAAATGTTGTTGGTTGTGCTGATTTAGGAGTTCTAAAAACTGTAAATAATTCTAATCCGATTATTGGAACGAATGTTACATTTACAATAACTGCAATTAATAATGGTCCAAGTAATGCAATTGGAGTTAATGTAAATGATATTTTGCCTAATGGTTATTCAGTTGTAAGTGTTACACCTTCAATAGGAACTTGGACAGCACCAAATTGGTCTTTAGGTTCACTTAACAATGGAGCTAGTCAGACACTAACTATTGTAGCGACTGTAAATTCAACTGGTAATTATGCAAATACTGCTATAATCTCTGGAACTTACACTGATTCTAATACAAATAATAATTCATCAACAGCTACTCCAACTCCAGTTAGTGGAATAATAAATGCAGTTAATGATAATGGTGTACTAATAAATGGTTATATTGGTGGAACATCTTTCATTAATGTGCTAGTGAACGATACCTTAAATGGTGTACTTATTACAAATCCTGCTTTAGTAACTACCACTTTTGTGACGTCAACTAATCCTAATGTTACTTTATCTGGTACTAATGTCGTAGTTGCTGCAGGAACTCCAGCTGGAAATTATATCTTAACTTACAGAATATGTGAAATTGCTAATCCTACAAATTGTGATAATGCAGAAGTAACTGTACCTGTTGGACCACCAACAATTGATGCTAGAAATGATTCTGGTTCATCTGTAAATGGAAGTACTGGTGGAATATCTTTAACTAATGTTTTAGGTAATGATACTTTAAATGGTTTGGCGGTAATACCAACTCAAATCAATACCACATTTGTTTCTTCAACTCATCCGGGAATAACTTTATCTGGTACTAATGTTGTAGTTGCGCCTAATACGCCTGCTGGTTCGTATACCTTAACTTATAGAATTTGTGAAATATTAAATCCTACTAATTGTGATACTGCTGTTGTAACTGTACCTGTTACTGCTGCTCCAATTGTGGCAGAAAACGATTTAATGCCTTCTACTAATGGTGCTTCTGGTAATCCATCTGTGGGTAATGTACTTGTTGCAAATGGTTCTGGTGCTGATACTTTAAATAACAATCCGTTATTGAATCTTTCATTAATTACAATGACAGTACAAACCCCAGCGGTTTCTATTGGTGGTGCTCCAGTTCCTACTTTAAATACTACAACTGGTGTGGTTACTGTTCCTGTTGGAACTCCTGCTGGAACCTATACTATAACTTACCAAATTTGTCAAAATTTAAATCCAACTAATTGTGATACGGCTATTGTAACTGTTCCGGTTTATGTTCCTTCAATAATGTTGTTAAAAGATGGTTTATTTTCAGATACAACTTCACCAAGCGGAGTAAGTGTTGGAGACACTATAAATTATAATTTCACCATAATAAACACAGGTTCAAGTGATTTAACAAATATTACAATTTCTGATTCATTTGTAAATGTAGTTGGATTACCAATTGCTTTACTATCAGTCGGTCAATCAAATTTTAATAACTTTACAGCACAATACATAATAACTCAAGCTGATATAGATGCAGGTCAAGTTGATAATGTTGCTTTAGTTACAGGAACTCCACCAAACGGACCAAATGTAACAGATGTATCCTCTGATCCTACTCCTTGTAATGCTTGTACTCCTATTAATCCTGCTTGCACTTCTTGTACAATAACTTTATTACCAAATGCTCCAAGCATTCAAATTACTAAAGATGGAACTTATGTAGATTCTTCTGCGCCAATTGGTGTAACGAATCCTGGTGATACTATATCGTATGCTTTTGTAGTAACTAATACTGGTAACGTAACTCTTACTAATGTTGTTATTAACGATGCATTAACTGGTTCTGTGAACCTTGCCGTTGCGCCAAGTACTCTTTTACCTGGTCAATCTGGTACAGCAACTGCAACGTATACTATTACACAAGCTGACATTAACGTAGGTACAGTTTATAACTTAGCAACTGTTTCTGGAAATCCT
>NZ_JAYUPK010000149.1:0-13093 GCF_043760115.1 Flavobacterium sp. | reverse complement strand
TTAATACACCTTCTGAATCTATACTTAATGGTCCTGTTGTAATTGGTGTGACATCGGTATTCGCTGCTGTTACTACAACGCCATTTAATGTATCATTTGCAGTTACATTCTGAACTACTGTTGGTGTAGTGGCTGTTGGTAACGTGGTTGGTCCATCGTTGATGGCATCTATTGGATTGGCAACTATTACTGTTGCTACTGCTGTATCACAATTCGCTGGATTCGATCCTACTTCACATAATTGGTACGTTATTGCATATGTTCCTGATGGTGTATTTGGTGCTAATGTTAAAACTCCATTTGTATCTATACTTAATGGTCCTGTTGTTACAGATGTTACATCGGTGTTTGCTGCTGTTACAGCAACTCCATTTAATAAATCATTTGCAGTTACATTCTGAACTATTGTTGGTGTAGTAGCTGTTGGTAACGTGGTTGGTCCATCGTTGATGGCATCTATTGGATTGGCAACTATTACTGTTGCTACTGCTGTATCACAATTCGCTGGTGTTACATTTAATCCTGTTGTTGGATTAGCTTCACATAATTGGTAAGTAATAGTGTATGTTCCACTTGGTGTGTTCGCTGCAACAGTTACTATTCCATCTGCATCAATGCTTAATGGTCCAGTTGTTAATACTGTAACATTAGTATTGGTTGTTGTGGCTGCTATTCCACTTAATGTGTCATTGGTTAAAGCATTTAATGCGATTACTATTGCATTTGTTGATGCAACTGTTACTGTTGAATCGTTTACCGCATCTATTGGATTAGCAACTACTACTGTAGCTGTTGCTGTGTCGCAGTCTAATCCATTCGGTGCAACTTCACATATTTGATAAGTAATTGTATATGTTCCTGTAGGTGTATTAGCTGCTAGAAATAAAATACCTTCTGAATCAATTGATAATGGTCCTGTTGTGATTGGCGTTACATCAGTATTGGTAGCCGTAACAAATGCTCCATTTAAAGTATCATTTAAAGTTACATTACCAACGGTTGTGATAACATTTGATGATGAAAGAGTGACTGATGAATCATCAACAGCATCAATACCAGGTGTGATACATAAATATGTGTCGTCTATATGTCCATAATTACCAACAAATCCTCTAAATTTATAAGTTCCTGCAGGTAAAAAATTTGAATTTCCACTTACATAATACCAAGTATCTTTTGGTGTAGAAGAGACGAAATTTTGAGTAGATGAAGATGCAACAATGTTGTTTGAAGAATCTAGAATATCTATTCTTCCTGTCCAATTTTCGTAACCTGCAACATTAAATCCATCTCTACTACTAAACCAACCAGAAAAAGAAAATTTAGATGCAGAAGTTAAAACAAAAGTTTGAATTGGAAAATCAGTTGCACTAGCAATATCTAAATATTGAGTTCCAGTTCCATGTGGTAAAATTGGTCCAGATGAATATGGAGAACCATCGACTTTTACAACATTTAATTGTGCACCATTTAATGTTGACCAACCAGAATAAGGTGATGGATAAATATGATTACCCAAACCAACCTCAACTGGAATTTCAAAACTTGGATTAACTAAAATATTAGTTGAACAAGTTGCAGAAACAATAGGACTTGTAGAAATTGTTGAATTATTATTTGTTAAAACTGGATCTGTTTCGTTAGCCGAAATTGATGCTGAATTATTAAAATCTCCTGAACTATTAATTGTAGCAGTTATAGTTAATGTTTGTGAAGAACCATTCGCAATACTTCCAACTGACCAAATACCAGTTACATTATTATACGTCCCAGAAGTTACAGTTGAACTTACAAAGGTGTATCCTGTTGATAATAAATCTGTAACATTTACTCCTGTTGCTGCACTTGGTCCTGCATTATTGGCTACAATTGTAAAGACTACATTGCTTCCAACGCTTGGATTAGACGAATTTACTGTTTTTAAAACTCCAACATTAGATTGTGGTACAGGTATTGGTGTTACATCGCTAACATTATCTCCCAATAATGGATCATTTTCTGTACCAGTAATTGCAGCAGAATTAGTATAATTTCCTGTCGCATTAACTGTAGCCGTAATTGTTAAAGTCGCATTTGCTCCATTTAACAAACTACCAACTGCCCAAATTCCTGAAACATTATTATACGAACCAGATACTGTTGAAGAACTTACATAAGTATATCCGCTTGGTAATAAATCAGTAATATTAACATTAGTAGCATTACTTGGTCCTGCGTTATTTGCAGTTAATGTAAAAGTAATTGAACTTCCAATTAATGGAATGTTTGTACTTGCAGTTTTAACAATACCATAATTAGATGATGCAACTGGAGTTGTAGTTACATCACTTGAGTTGTTTGAAGTAATTGGATCAAATTCTGTTCCTAAAATTGTAGCAGAATTTGTGAAATTACCTGTTGGATTTACTGTTGCTGTAATTGTTAAAGTTTCGCTAACTCCATTTGCTAAATTACCTATTGACCATACTCCAGTACCTATTGTATAAGTTCCAATAGTTACTGTTGAACTTACATAAGTATACCCACTTGGCAACAAATCTGTAACATTAACTCCAGTGGCATTACTTAAACCAGAATTATTAGCAACTAATGTAAATACTACATTTGAACCTACAACTGGATTAGAATTATTTACTGTTTTTAATATACCTATATTTGCTGAAGGAACAGGAATTGGAGTAGCAGTACTTGTATTGTTAGGTAATGCCGAATCAACTTGATTTCCTGAAATTGAAGCTGTATTTGCATACGACCCAGAAGATTTAACAGTTGCAGTAATAGCTAAAGAAGCTGTTGCAGCATTTGCCAAAGTCCCAATATTCCAAACACCAGTTCCACTTGTATATGTTCCTGTTGCCGTTGTTGCACTAACAAAAGTATAACCTGAAGGCAATACATCATTAACAATTGTATTTGGACTTAATGAAGCTCCATTATTTTGAACGTTAATTGTAAATACAACATCGCTACCTATTGGAGGATTAGATAAATTTACTACTTTATTTATTGCTAAATCTGCACAACCAAATACTAAATTTAAAGTAGTTGCCGCAGATGTATAACCCCAACCCCAAGTGTTAATTATTCTAACATTACCATAATCGTTACATTGTAATGCATCAGTATCATTTGTTCCAACTGCCGGAGCTGGAATTGTATTAGCAGCATTACCATTTCCATTCCATGCATGAGAAGGAGAAAGTCTACCAGCAAGGGAATTATTTGTTCCTGTTCCTGTTAAATTATTTTGATTATCAGTTGCGGCGGCACAAGTGGTTCCTTGATTTACCAAAGCAGTATCATCCCAATACATTTGAGCATTAGCAATTGGTGTTGGTGCAACTATGGAAACTTTTAATCCATTTTTATTAACTTCGGCATCATATAATGGTAAATTAAATCTTCCTTTAGCAAATGTAATTGCTAAATTAAAACTTGAACCAGAAACAACGGTTGCTCCTAATCCATCTAAACCATTCCATACTAAAGAGTTATTTCCAGCTACTAAATCGAATGCTTCTAAAATTCTATCTGAACTTGCTGCTTGAAAACCCGCAGTTCCATTTAAATCTAATAACAATCTAACATCTCCAGCAACAGCATTATTAAAATTTACTGTATATGGACCGCAACCAGTTACTACTGGTGAAACAAAAATTGGATTAGCCGGAATTGCTCCTATTGGATAATTTACTACATCTGGAATATTTAAAAATACTCGATATCCGTTTGCAAGTGTTGGTGCTGTTGCACTATTTATTGATCTTCTAGTTGTTGTAAATGCTCCAGTAGATGTAACTCCATAACTATTTACAGCAACATTAAAAGCAATTGGTTGAAAACCTGCTTCAAAATCTATTTTTACTAGTGTTTGATCTGTTGTATATGCATACAATATAGGTTCTGCAGATGCTGTAGTTATAATACCAAATGGTGTAGTTGCACTTGGATCAACTGCTACAAAACTCCATTTATCACATCTTACTCTACCGTTTCTTTTTGTAAATGCTCCAGAATTGTCAGCAACTGTTAAATCAAAATATGGCGCAACTGCTCTACCAGTTCCTCCAGTTAAATCTTGTGTTGCTCCAGCATCATTACTTCTATAAAATTCTATCCAATATGCACCATTTCCGTTTGCAGGTAAAGGATCAAAAGTTAAAGGTGAATAACCTGTTGTTACACCACCAATATTTGGACCAACAATTGCTGCAGCATATGTATTTATACTTCCTGCAGAAGTGGTTACAATGCTCCATTGTGCAGTAACTAATACTACACCTGCTGGACTGTAAATTTTATACCATAAATTATTTGCTCTAGCTGGCGAACCTGCATTGTAAGTTCTCCAGTCAAATCCAAAATAAAGATTTTCTGTTGCATTATTATTTATTTCAAAATAAATTCTATTATCATCTGCCGATCCTAAATTAGAACCAGCACCAATATCTGGCACACAACCTACTGCCGTAATTGCCGTAGAATTGGGAGACAATGTTGGTGTACCTTCTGCAAAAGAAGTTAATGAAAATAATGCAATAATAAAACTAAGGATTAAAGTTTTAATCCTTAAAAGCGAGTAAGTAGAGTTATGCATAAACCGTAATGTTAGGTTAATTTATTATAGTAAGTAATAATGTACAAAGGTACATATAATTTGTAATAAAAAAAATGTAGAATTAATACTACTTTGGTGTTAATTCTCTTCTTTAAGAATTTCTGAAAGGGCAACTATATTATTTATGTTTAATTTTTCAAAAACTCTATTTTTGTATGTGCTTACTGTTGACATTTGAATATTTAATAAATTGGCTATTTCAAGATTTCCATATCCATTAACTAAAAGTTTAGATATTTCATATTCTCTATTAGATAAACTATCAATTGTGTAAATTAAATTTTTTTTATTAACTTTTTGATTTAATTTTTCTTGCAACTCTCTACTATAATAATATCCTTTTTCAAGTATAGATTTTATAGCGTTAATTAAAACTTCTTCTGAACAAAACTTATTTAAGAAACCATTAGCACCTTGTTGAATATATCTAACACCATACTGGTTTTCTTGATACGACGTAAATACAAGAATTTTAATATTTGGCTGAATTTCTTTTATTGCTTTTACAATTTTTATATCTTCAAAGCCATTAATATTTATGTCTAAAATTATTAAATCTATAGTTACTGTTTGCAGTATTTTTAATGCATCGTTATAATCTTCAGAATTAAACACTGTGCAATTTTTAAAATTATCATTTAAAATAATTTCGATACCTTTTCTAACCACCAAATGGTCGTCTACCAAAAGTATATTTGATTGAGTTATCATATTTAAAAAAAATTAGTAGGTTTTATTGTAAATTAAAAACCTCCAAATATAAAGCATTTTTTTTAACATCAAAAAAAACCTTATAAATTATAAGGTTTCTTTTACTAAATAAATTTTTTCTAATCTTCTGATGCTAATGCCGAATTTTTATCAAGTTCTACTTTTAATGTTGTTGCTACACCAAATTCGTTTATCATGGTCATGTTTAAAACATCTTTTTTGGCTAATTTTTTAGAAACTAATCCGTCAAATTTATTGTACGAAATATTCATTTCTTTTAAATTATTGAGTTTTTCTAAATCAAAAGGTACTTGACCTTTAAAATTATTATCAAATAAACTTAAACTTTCTAAAGATGATAAGTTAGCAATTGAAGGATTTAATTTTCCCGAAAGTTTGTTACTGTTTAATTGTAAAACTTGAAGTGAATTTAAAGTATATAATGAATAAGGAATTTCTCCAGAAATTAAATTGTTATATAATGATAAGATTTTTAAACTTGAAAGATTTCCAATTGAATTTGGCAATTCTCCAGTTAGCATATTCATATAAAGTTCGATTGTATTTAAAGAAGTTGCATTAGAAATTTCTGATGGAATGTTTCCAGATAATTTATTGAAAGATATATTTAAAACTTCAAGAGATTTTAAATTACCTATAGATGCCGGAATTGATCCTGAAATATTATTTTTAAATAAATTTAATGTTTTTAGAAATTCAAGATTTGAAATTTCACTTGGTATTGTTCCAGAAAGATTATTGTCTAGTAAAGTAATAGCAACTACTTTTTCATTTAATAAAGTTACACCTTTCCAAGTAGCAACTGGTTGAGTTAAATTCCATTTAGTAGTCCAATTTTCTCCATTGGTAGATTTATAAAATTGTATCAATGCATTTTTTTCTAAAACAGAAACTTCTGCAAAACTAAATATCGAAAATAAAGTTACAAGTAATAAAGTAAAAATTGATTTCATAATATTTCTATTTGTTGGAGTAAAAATACAAGCAACGTAAGTTTAAACGCAAATAAAATCGATTAACTACATATATTTTAATTTAATTAACTTATTTTATATTTAAATTCTTACTTATTTATTTTGATATTGAAAACATAAACTCTGATCCTATATTAATCTCAGAATTTAATTCTATTGTTCCACCAAGATTTTCTACCACTTTTTTTACAGTTGCCAATCCTATTCCGCTACCTTTTTCACCACTATAATCTTCTAATTCTAAAACTTGAAATAGCTCGAAAATTTTAGCATAATTTTCTTGAGTAATTCCGTTACCATTATCTTTAACTTTAAAAAATAAAAACTTTTCATCTTGATGAAATGAAATATCTATTACACAATTTTCTTTACTATTATATCTAATAGCATTAGAAACTAAGTTTAATATAATTTGTTGTAACGCTGCTTTATCAGTAGTTGCAAATGGTGTTTCAAAATTTGTTTTTATTGAAATTTTATCATTTAGCAGAAGCATTTTTTTTACTTCTTCAATTAAAACATTTAAATCTACAACCTCATTATTTTTTGTCATAAATGAATCACTTTTATAAAAACTTAAAAGTCCATCAATGTAATTTCTTAAAGAAAATGAAGATGATTTTAAATATTTTAAATACAATTGCGAATCTTCACTTAACAGGTTTTTATTTTCTTCTTCTAGTAACTGAGTTAAAGAAATAATATTTGCCAATGGTGATTTTAAATCGTGAGAAATTATGCCTGCAAATTTTTCAAGTTCGTCATTTCTATTTTTTAAACTTTCTTTTAAATTATTTAAATAGGTATTTTGATATTCTTTTTCAAACAATATAATTACTTGTTTAGCAAGAATTTTAAGTGCCGTTTTTTGATTATTGTTCAATATTCTAGGTTTACAATCATAAACGCAAAGTGTTCCAAGCTTATAACCATCTGATGTAATAAGTGGAACTCCTGCATAAAAAATTGCCATACCGTTTAAAACAAATGGATTATTGCAAAATCGATTGTCAAGTCTACTATCTTCTACAATAAAAATATCTAAATCAGAATGTATAGAATGTCCACAAAAAGACATTGTTCTAGTATTTTCTTTTATATCTAAACCATAAGTAGATTTAAAAAAATTAGTATCATTATCAATTATAGATATTAAAGCAATTGGAGCATCACAAATTGTGGCAATTAAACTTGTTATATTGTCATAACTTTCTGATGATAATTCTTTTAAATTTTTATATTTATTTACTGCATCTTGTCGTTCTTTCTCATTGTTGGGCACTTGTGGATAAATCATATTAAAGTTTAGTTTTGTTAAAGTTATTTATATACGAAGTTAAATTATTGATGGATTTATTTAGCATTTTTAAAAATAATGTACATTTGATATACTAACCAATAAAACAATAATATGGACTTCAATTTTTTAGCGCTTTTATTAGCTGCATTTTCTACTCTTATAGTAGGATTTATTTGGTACAATCCTAAAGTATTTGGAACTATTTGGATGCGTGAATCTGGCGTTACAAATGAAACAATGAAAGGAAATAATATGATAGCAATTTTCGCAATGTCATTACTTTATGCATTCTTTATTGCATTCACATTGCAATTTTTAGTTATTCATCAATTTAGTGCTTATTCAGCAACTGTTGATGTAAAAAACGTTGATCCGTCAATATTAAAAAATTATATGGATGTTTACGGCAACACATTTAAAACTTTTAAACACGGTGCATTTCACGGTATTTTTACTGGATTATTTTTAGCTTTACCCATAATTGGAGTTGGCGCATTATATGAAAGAAGAAGTTGGAAATATGTATTAATTGCTGGCGGATATTGGATTGTTACGTGTACAATTATGGGAGCAATTATATGTGGAATGAAATAATAAACAAAATATTAAATCCGATTTTAAATTTTTAAAATCGGATTATTTTTACAATAAATCTATGGCTTTCGCCAAATTAAAATCTTTATTGGTAACGCCATTATAATCGTGAGTTGATAATCTAATGTTTACTTTATTGTACACATTAAACAATTCTGGATGATGATTATGCTCTTCTGCCAAAGCACCAACTTTATTTATAAATACTAACGATTCTTTAAAATCGTTAAACACAAATTTTTTTTCAATTCCGCTGTTTTCAAATTTCCAACCGCTTAGTTTTTCTAACTCGGGTTTTGCTTCAATTTTTGTATATACTTTCATAACTACAGTAGGTTTTTTATAAAAATACTAATTATAAAATACATCCCAACAACTTTAACTTTTTTGATTAAATTTGACAAAATTATTGCGCCCAATTGACATCTATATATTCTTATAAAATTTACAACTCTACAGCTTTACTTCCTTTAAATTGGAATGATTTGGCTAAAGAAAATATTTTTTTAACTACAGATTATCTCATCGTTTTAGAGAAATCTTCGCCTGCAAACATGACTTGTAATTTTATAGGAATTTTTAATCAACAAAAACTTATTGGTATTGCGGTTTCTCAATTTATAGATTTAAATCAACTACAATCGTTTGGCGAAAGAGATAAATGCTTAAAAAAGTACTTAAGAAATTTTATTTTTAAAACATTTTCATCACACGTTTTAGTAATAGGAAATAATATGTTAACTGGTCAAAATGCGTTTTGTATTATAGAAAATTGCAATAAAATTGAAGTTATAAAATCTTTAAAATTGGCTTCAATTGAACTTGAAAATCATTTTAAAAAACTAAATAAAAAAGTTCATATTACACTTTTTAAAGACTTTGAAGAAGACGAAATTCAACATTTTGAGAAAGCAAATTTCGAAGATTTTTTTCAGTTTTCTACACAACCCAATATGGTTTTTAAGCTAAATGAAAATTGGAAAACACAGCAAGATTATATTGATTCTTTATCTAAAAAATATCGCGATCAATATAAACGTTCTCATAAAAAACTGGATGGAATTGTTAAGCGAAAAATACCTTTTGAGGAAATAAAAAAGTATGAAAAACAGCTTTATAATTTATATTTTTATGTAGCAAAAAATGCACCATTCAACACGTTCTTTTTAACAGAAAATCATATTGAAATTTTTAAAAAAAACTTACAAGATAAATTTTTAATTTATGGTTATTTTCTTGATGAAAAACTCATTGGTTTTAACACAATTATAAAAAACGGAAATGCTTTAGATACTTATTTTCTTGGTTATGATGAAAAAATTCAAAAAGAAAAAATGTTGTATTTAAATATGCTTTACGACATGATTGGTTATGCTATAAAAAAACAATTTACATCAATTATTTTTGCTAGAACTGCGTTAGAAATTAAAAGTTCTGTAGGTGCAAAACCGATAAAAATGTTTGGATATATTAAGCATTCTAATAAGGTTTTAAACAACTATATGTTTAAAATTTTTCCTTATTTAGAACCAGAAACTATTTGGCAAGAACGAAATCCGTTCAAGTAAATAAAGGTATTCCATTTTTACAATTTTTATAGTTTTTTTAGATTTATTTTTAACAAAATTATTTAAAAGTAATTAAATTATGAAAAATAAAATCTTTATACTTTTCTTATTCTTCTTGTTTCCTATAATTGTAAAAAGTCAAACTGAAAACAATGCAATCATTACAACAGATATTGATAATTTTTGGAATGCTTTTGACAAAATTACTACAACAAAAGACACTGTTTTACAAAATGAATATATCACAAAATTATATATTAAAAAAGGAACTATTGGATTAAAAAACATAATGATAGCAAGGCGATATAATGCAAAATCTTATGTTGATGCTATAAATAATTATCCATTATTTTGGAATTCTATTAGACAAAATACCCTTAAATCAAAAACAATTTCTAGTGAACTTGAACTCGGAATAAATAAGTTAAAGGTAATTTATCCAACACTTAAACCTGCAAGTATTTATTTTACAATTGGAGCATTTAAAACACCAGGAACTATAATGGATGGTTCAGTATTAATTGGCAGTGAAATGGCTCTTGGAGATGAAAACACTATTTCAAAAGAGTTTCCAAAAGAGCTTGATTATTTCTCAAATTATTTAAAACAAAATCCTAATAAAGAAATTGTTTTTTTAAATATTCATGAGTACGTTCACACACAACAAAAAACTGAAGGCGGTTATGACCTGTTATCGCAGAGTTTATATGAAGGAATTGCAGAATTTATTCCTGTTGTTGCTCTGTCATTAAAATCTCCAACACCAGCAATTGAATATGGGAAATTAAATAATAAAAAAATTAAAAATGTTTTTGAGAAAGAAATGTTTTCTTATTGGTATTATAATTGGATTTATAACGATTTAAAAAAACAATTTAAAACAAGAGATTTAGGATATTATGTTGGTTATGCAATTGCCGAAAAATATTATAATCAATCGAGTGATAAAAAGCAAGCCATAAAAAAATTAATTGAATTAGATTATAATAATCAAGTTGAAATTGAAAAATTTATTGATGAAACTAACTATTTTTCAAGATCAATAAAAAAACTAAAAAATAACTTCGAAAAATCAAGACCTTATATCACAAATATTAAAGAATTTAAAAATGGTCAACAAACTGTAAACCCTAACACAACAGAGATTACATTTGAATTCTCAATAAAAATGGATGTTAGATTTAGAAGTATGGATTTTGGAAAATTAGGTAAAGATTATTATCCAAAAATAATAGCAGCTAAATTTTCAGAAGATGAAAAATCAGTAACGTATACTGTAAAATTAGAACCAAATAAACAATATCAAATGATAGTAACTGATAATTATAGAAATGAAAATGCAATTCAACTAATTCCTCTAGAAATTAATTTTAAAACATCTAATTAAAAATTATTTGGCAAGAACGAAATTTGTTTAAGGAATTTATGGAATTACAATTACAGTAATAGTAAGTGTTTGTGAAACACCATTATTTAAATTTCCTATTGTCCATATTCCTGTTAAACTATCATAAGTTCCTAAAGTTGCTGAACTACTAACAAAAGTGTAATGATCACTCAAAACATCAGATACATTTACTCCAGTTGCATTACTAGGACCAAAATTAGATGCTACAATCGTAAAAGTAATGGTATCACCAATATAAGGAGTTAAGTTACTGGCAGTTTTAACCACTCTTAAATCGGTCACATCAATTGGTATTGGCGTGTTTGTTGAAGTATTGTTTCCTAAAGTACTATCTGTTTCAGTTGCAGTTATTGTTGCTGTATTAGCATAATTACCAGATGCATTTACTGTTGCTGAAACAGTTAAAGTTTGACTTATTCCATTTGCTAAACTTCCTATTGACCATATTCCTGTTCCGCTAACATAACTTCCTGTAGTTGTTGTAGAACTTACATAAGTATATCCACTAGGTAACAAATCTGTTACTGTTACATTAGTTGCTGTGTCTGGTCCCAAATTGTTTGCAACAATTGTAAAAGTTACTGTACTTCCAACATTTGGTGTGTCATTATTTGATGTTTTAATAACGCCAACATTAGCTTGCGCGACTGGAATTGGTGTGCTTGTACTTGTGTTATTTCCAAGTGTTGGATCATTTTGATTAGAAGAAATTGATGCTGAATTAGAGTAGTTACCTGTTGAATTAACTGTAGCAACAATAGAAATAGTTGCAGAACCACCATTTAATAAACTACCAACGTTCCATAAACCAGTTACAGAATTATATGTTCCAACAGATGGAGTTGCACTAGTAAAAGTATATCCTGATGGTAAAAGATCTGTAACATTAACATTGGTTGCTGTATCTGGTCCAAGATTACTTGCTACAAGTGTAAAAGTTATTGAAGAACCAAAATTTGGAGATAATGTACTTGCCGATTTTACTATTCTAACATCGGCATTAGAATTTACGCAAACTAATTTATTGTAAGTTATAGATTCTAAACCAAATCTATTTATTCCAGTTATTCTAACATATCTTGTATTGGCTTGTGATACATTAAATACAACAATACTTGGATTTGCCAATGGTGCAATTGTTGAAACTGCAACTGGTGCTTGAGGAAAAGTTGTAGTTGTAGATGCATCTATCGTTCCTGTAACATTACTGGCGTTTGTACTATAAATTCTAAATTGAATTTGACTTCCAATTAAAGGACTATTTCCTGCGCCTAAATCAATTACAATTGAACCAGTTGCAGCAGTAGAATTAGAACCTGTAGCATTTGGAACACCAAGAGCATTTAATGGAGTATTCCAAGTTACAGATGATGTTACAGCCAATCCATAATCTACAACAGATGAAACCGTTTGATTAGAAGCACATGGACTTGAAGCAACATTTACAGTTATTACTGCAGTACTACAAAAAGGACCATTATATTGACTTCCTGATGGAGTAAAATCGCAAATTTGATAAGTTAATGTAGCTGTTCCAACAAAACCAATAGTAGGAATAAAAGAATATGTACCGTTATTATTAGATACAAAAGTACCACCAGCAACTGTTAATGGCGAAGTATTTATTAGTGAAGCTGGATTAATATCATTATCTAAATCAGTATCATTTAATAATGGTGTAATTAAAATTGTGTTAGAATTATAAGTTCCATAAACATCATTATTAGCAATTGGTGGTGCTGGTGGAGCAATTATTGTTATTGGATAGGATTTAAATGATTTTCTATTACAAGCATCAGTAACTAAAAGTGTAACTAAACAATTTACATCTGCACCACCAGCAGCTAATGTTGGAGCAGTAAATATTGGGCTTGCAATTGAAGTACTTGAAAAGGAACC
>NZ_JAYUPK010000148.1:0-35997 GCF_043760115.1 Flavobacterium sp. | reverse complement strand
TAGTGCATAATTATTCCGTCAATTGGATTTAATTTATTAACTTTTAAAGCTTCTAACAATGCAGGATAAACGGTTTTCCAAGAGTATTTAAATAATGGCGAATAGGGTTTATCCCAAACTAAATCGGCAGGAATTAATCCAGAAGCACTGAAAGAATTTGGCAATTGATTGGTTGGTTTTTCAACAGGTTGTTTTCCGTCGTAAACAGCATAATCATTGGCTTCTAATGCATTAATTAACGGGATATCCAAACCATCTTGCCAAATGCAGGTTTTACCTTTTATATCACAACCATGTTCGTGCCAAGTAGAATTGGGTGTTATTACAAAATCATTAACTTCAAGTGTGATTTTGTTTCCATCAACCACAGTATATCCGCCTTCGCCTTCCATAATAAAACGTAGAGCAGAAGCTTTGTGTTTGTGTGCAGAAGTACTTTCACCAGGTTTTGTAACTTGAATTCCAGTGTACAACCAACCAACCGCAGCAGAAACATCCTTGCGTTTGTCGTTTACAAGATAAACAACACGTCTTCCTGCTTGTTCTGGTGTAACTAATTCTGATGATTTTAAAACTAAATCTCTTAAATCTTCATATTTCCAAAGCATTGGAACTGATGAACTTCTTGGTTCCCAAGGTTCTATATCATTAGCAACTGTCCATAATGCACCAGCACCAAGATTTTCTAGTTCTTTATAATATGCTTCTAATTCTGGTGTGTCTTGAACTCGTGCACGACCGATCTGATTGTCTGAATGTTTTGCTTCCATATTTTAATCTATTTGCTCAAGTCCATCAGAACTAAAAAATCCAATACCACTTGATAAGTATTTGCCGCTAACGCAATCTATATATATATTCATATTCAGAAAAAATGATTTCTCCTCTTTTATCGTTTTTTTCTTTTATAGTATTTACCACTAAATAATTAAATGATTTACTATCCTCTTTATATTCTATTTTTGGTTTTGACATTTTAATCCCTTTTTTTGAAATGTTTTTTTTAGCAATTTCTGTTACTTTCTTTAATGAAATGAAGTTAGATTTTTTTCCGGATATAACAAAATCAGGTATAAAATTAAACTCTTGAGGAACTATAAATTCAAATTTTTCATTGATTTTGAAATGAAAAAAATAACTAAAATTAGGTATTTCTGGGTGTTGAAAAGTATAATAAAATGTTCCTCCTCTAAAAACTTCATTTTCTCTTATTCCCTTTTTAAAGCTACGAGGAAAGATTTTATTACCATCTTGTATTCTCATTGATGATGGATTATTTTCAAGTTTAAAGTATTTAATAACATTACCATTTAACTTGGAAGCAATTAAACTGTCTATCTTAATTTTGATATATAAAGTATCGATACTCTTTTGCGAATAAGCCGAAAGTGAAAATATTAGTAACAACAAAGTGCTTTTCATTATATTATTATTTTTTATTAAACTCTTCATGATTGTCTATAAATGTAATATTTCGAGTTGGTGCTGTATTTACTCGTAAATCAAAAATATCAAATCTATTGTAATGACCAAGTATGTCATGCATTTGTTTTGGTTGTATGCATTTTTCTAAATCAATATCAGCATAAATAATTCCTTCATCATCAATTAAAGGTGTTCCGATTACAGCACCATTCGGACCAATAAATCCAGAAAAAGCTGAGTTTTTACGAGTTAATAATTCATCCACATTTGGAACATCTGCTCGTAAAACGTCTTTTATTTCTTGCGAGATTGTTGAACAAGAAACTATTGTAAACAATTTTCCTTCAAACGAATGTGCGCAAGCTCTAATTTTAATTGCTTCTGCCATGTCATAATCTGGTGGCGCAACAGGAAGAGAAATATAATTGGCAATGTGAATTAATTCGCCTTGTGCTAATAATGTAAATCTTGCTAAAGTATTGGTGTTTTCGCCACAAGCTAATGTTCCAATTGGTCCAATTTCGGTATTATATACTTTTAAAGATGAACCATCTCCAGAAGTCCAAGTGAGTTTTTCTGCCCAAGTTGGAACTAATTTTCGATGTTTTCCAATTAAGTTTCCATGATTGTCAATTATTAAATTGGTATTATAAATTTCACCATAAGAATTTCCTCTTTCGTTAATTCCTATTACGATGTGAATGTTGTTTTCTTTTGCGGCTTGATATAAAGGTTTCATAACTTCATCAGAAATGGCAACACTATTTTTATATAATTGTTCGTACCATTTACTTCCTTGAATTGGCGTCATAATCCAATTCCAATATGGATAACCTGCAATAAAAACTTCTGGAAAAGCAATTAGTTGCGCGCCATTTTGACTTGCTTCTTTAATGAAAGAAATGGCTTTATCAATAGTTTTTTCTATGTTTAGAAAAACTGGTGAGGTTTGAACGGTTGCGGCTTTGAATTTTTTAAATTCCATTGTTATTTGATTTTTTTTGTAATAGTATCAATACCTTTTTCAAATAAAATTGTTTCATTCCAATTATTATCGTGAAGAAATACTTTCCAATAGATTATTGAATTTTTTGAATTTGTCTTGTATTTTACTTTCCAAAATTTATTTATAAAATCACTTTTAAAATTTGATTTATTTTGTCCGTTATCAATAATCGAATCAATAATTACTTCATAATTACTTAAATTAATTTTAGATTCAAAATCAATATTAATTGAATCATTTTTTATGTATTTCCGTGTGTTTATAAATTTTGTTCTACTCATAATTCCACAATTTGAAGGTGGAGCTCCAGAACGAAATATTTTGGTATAATTACAAAATTCAATAAAATTCACTAACAAGTTATTTTGTAAAACTTCAATATTTTCAGATTTTATTTTTTTACAATTAAAATTGATTTTTTCTTTAGATGAATAATTTTGAATTTCATTTATTCCTAATTCATAATCTTTATAACTTTTGATTTTAATGATTTGACCATAAATATTATTAAAACTTTCATACTTTTCAACAAACTCACCACGAGCTTCAATACTTTTAGTTTTTAACTGGCAAATTTCAAGATCTAATTGATTTATTAATATTTCATTATTATCTTTTATTATTGATAAATAATTATCTTTATCGCTGCAACTAGTAAAGAAGATTAGAATTATTGTTATAATTATATGTTTCATATTTTTAATTAGATAATAAAACTGGATATTTTTATTTTATTTCTTGAATTAATATTGATTTGTCATTATCGTTTGTATAAAATATTTTACCATACACATTTGGAAATTCTTTTACTTTTTTAAATTTCAAAATATCAATTGTAAATTCTTTTTTATTATTATACATTAATTTAATTTTATTATAAACAATGGAGTCAATTTCAACTGTATATGGATTACTAGCTTTAAATTTTAAATAAATTGAGTCATTTGAATCTATCATGTCAGTTTGCACTTCCGTTCCAAGAATGCAATGTGTGCGATCCATAAAAGATAAATTTTTCACTTCATAAGCTTTTATGAATCTATAACAATTTAATAATAAATTATTTTTTAAAATTATTAAATTTTTAGAATTTACAGTTTCAATAAGTACGATAGTTTTATTAGACTTGGAATATTTCTCAATATCGGAAATTAAAAGTTTATAGTTTTCAATTTTATTAAACTTAATTATTTTAACAATTAATTTATCAATCCTTTCCATTGAAACACTATCAAATCGTTGAGGATTTTCATAATTTCTTTGTTTTAGTAGAAATCTAAATACTTCAATTTCTTTTACTATACTTTTATTATTAACTTCAATTGCATTTTTTAATTCACTTTCATCATTATTATTACATCCAATCGCTAAAGTAATAAAAATTAAAAAAAATATTTTAAATACTTTCATAGTATAAAATTTGATATTTTTGATATAATTTCCTCATTAAAAGGTTCTGATTTAATTCTATTTCTGTCTTCTTGGATTTTTACATTTACTAATGTTACTTCGCCTTCAAGAACAGTTTCTTTATTTTCATTTTCAAATATAAATCCGCAAAGTAGAGAAGAAATTTTTAACTCTTTTACCCACAATTTTTTGGTTAAAATTTCTCCTAATCTTGCTGGTTTTTTAAATTGAATTTTTAAATCAACTGTTGGAATTCCATTAGTTTCGTGCATTTTTGAAAATGGTCTGTCTAATGCTTCCTCAAAGAAATCTTCTACTAAATCGTTGAGCATTTCTAAAAATCGTGGATAGAAAACTATTCCTGCGTAATCGATATGTTTGAAACGAATTTTTTCTTGTTTTATAAATGGTTGATTCATATTTTATTTTTGCTACAAATTATAATTGATTTTACTGATTCTCACAAATTTTAAATTAAACATTTACCATTGCTGATAGGTTTAACCCAGATAGAAGTGAAAATCCTTTTTATACCTAACAGGTTTTTTAAACCTGTTAGGTATAAAAAGATTGCAACGGATAGCTGGAAATAGCTTCTAAATATAATTATTTTTCAATTTAAATCTCTGAATTTTTCCTGTTTCTGTTTTTGGTAATTCCTCAACAAAATGTATTGCTCTTGGATATTTATATGGCGCTGCTACTTGCTTGAACCAATGTTGAATAGCTAATTTCATTTCATCTGTAGCTTTAGCATTTTCTTTTAAAATAATATAAGCGCAAACTAACATTCCACGTTCATCATCTGGCAAACCCACTACAGCACATTCTAAAATAGCTGAATGGGTTAAAAGTACACTTTCTACTTCAATTGCTGCAATATTATAGCCAGAAGAAATAATCATATCATCGCCACGAGCTACAAACCAAAAATAATCGTCTTCATCTTGACGGAAAATATCACCAGTTATATTCCAACCCTTTTGAACATATTCTATTTGTTTTTCTTCTCTTTTTAAGTATTTGCAACCTGTAATTCCTTTCACAGCCAATCTTCCTATTTGATTTCTTGGAACTTCATTTCCTTTTGAATCTATAACTTTGGCTTCGTAACCAGTAATTGCTTTTCCAGTTGCGCCAGGTTTCATAGTTGAATCATTAGAAGAAATGAAAATATGAAGCATTTCTGTTGCTCCAATTCCGTCAATAATTTTTAATCCAGTAGCATCAAACCAATCTTGCCAAACCTTTAACGGTAAAGTTTCTCCTGCAGAAATACATTTGCGTAAGCTAGAAATATCAAAATCATTTACTTTGGTTGTAATAATTCTCCAAGCTGTTGGTGCTGTGAAGCAAATAGTAATTTTATATTCTTCAATTGCTTTTAATAATAAATCTGGACTAGGTTTTTCTATTAAAAAAGTAGAAGCACCGAAATACATTGGAAACAAAACTAATCCGCCAAGACCAAAAGTAAATCCGAGTGGTGGGCTTCCTATAAAAATATCATTTTCAGTTGGTTGCAAAGAATAATTTGGAAATGCTTCGCAAATATTTAGAATGTCTTTATGATAATGGGCAGTCATTTTGGGTAAACCTGTTGTTCCAGAAGTGAAACCTATTAATGCAACCGAATCTGATTTTGAATGAAAATTATTAAATGTTTTTGGTTTGAATCGCATTAACTTTTCCAAATCGCCATTTCTGAAGAAGCTTATTTTTTTAAGAAATTTTGATGAAACTAAATTCATTTCTTCTGATAAATCGCTATCGCAAAAAGCGTGTGAAATTTCGGCACAATCGATAATTGTTGTTAATTCTTTTGATCTGAGTAATGGCATTGTGGCAACAACAATTCCGCCAGCTTTTAAAATTGCAAACCAACAAGCAACCATCATTGGATTATTTGCAGAACGAATTAAAACTCTATTTCCTGATTTTAAACCTAAATCGTCAACTAAAACGTGAGCAATTTGATTGGCTTTTTCAAATAAATCTTGATATGTCCAAGTTTCTGTAAATGTTCTGATACAAATATTATTTCCTCGACCTTCTTTAATATGATTATCTAAAAGTTTTTCAACACAATTTAGCATTTCTGGATGTTGAAATTGTTGCAAATCCAAGAAAGCACAATCAGGATGTAAATCTTGATTGGGTAAATTATCGTGTGCGAAATTGTCTTGATAATTCTTCATAAACTATTCTTTTAATTTTTGAATAGTAGGATTATTGGTAATCGATTTTATTTGAACAATTGCCATTTGGTTCAATTTTATCAATCGTTCTTTTTGTTGCAAATTCATTCTAATAAATTCGGCATTCATACTTTCAATATTTGCCAAAACTAATAATTGCTCAATTGTGGCATAATCTCTAATATTTCCTTCTAGTTTTATATTTTCATCACGCCATTGTTTTGCGGTTTTTCCAAATAATGCAACATTTAATACATCAGCTTCTGAGGCATAAATAATGCTAGTTTGCTCTTTAGTAATGTTTTCTGGAATAATATGTTCTTTTATAGCATCAGTATGAATTCTATAATTTAATTTTGACAACGTTCTATTTAAATTCCAATCTAATGATAATCTTGAGTTTTCATCTTCTTTTAATCTTTGAAATTCTTTTATTAGATATAGTTTGAATTCAGGACTTAACCAACTACCAAATTCGAAAGCTAAATCTTTATGTGCAAAAGTTCCTCCGCCATATCTTCCTGCTTTAGAATAAATTCCCAAGGCATCTGTTCTATCTATCCATTTTTTAGGTGTTAAATGGAATGAATTTAATCCAGCTTCTTTTTTAAAGGTCTCGAATTCGCCACCTTTAAAATTTATATTATGAATTTGTTCCCAAATTCCTAAAAATTCTAAAGTATTTCTATTTCTCATCCAGCTGTAAATTAAATCGTCACCACCAAATTTATTAGCCATATCTGTTAAAGAAATATAATCATTATCGTTTTTTGAAACAATATTGATCTCAAAACCTTGTACTTCAATTTTTGATTTTTTATCTTTCATCTCACTTTTTATTACTCTTAGGTTTCAAAGCTTTTTTCATTCCGTCAGTTTGTTTCCTTTCAGAAATTTTTAAAGGATACAAATGTGTAATTCCAGCTTTGTATTGGTTTGGAATATCATCAGATTGAAAATTTTCATACGCTTGAGCATTTCTAACAAAAAAAGGATCAAGAAGCAATGGTTTTCCAAGAGCAACTAAATCGGCTCTTCCGTTTAAAATTATTGTATTAATTTGATCAATATCTTGAATGTAACCTGCTGTAATCATTGGAATATGAACAGAATTACGAACTAAATCTGAAAATGGTGTTTGCCACATTCTACCAGTTTGAGGTTTTTGATTGGCAACTGTATTTCCTGTTGAAACATTAATTATATCTGCACCAGCATTTTTGAAAGCTGTTGCAATTGAAATTACATCTTCTTCAGAAATTCCGTTTTCTGCCCAATCTGATGCTGAAATTCTAACCGACATTGGTTTTTCTTTTGGAAAAACATTTCTCATTTCGTTGAAAACTCGTAGTGGAAATTTTAATCGATTTTCAATACTTCCACCAAATTCATCTTTACGAATATTTGTCAATGGTGATAGGAATGAAGCTAGTAAAAATCCGTGATGTACTTGTAATTCAATTAAATCAAATCCTGCTTTTTCTGAATTTATTGTGGCTTGAACAAACTGCGCAACAATTTTATCCATATCTGATAAAGTCATTTCTTTTGGTATTGCAAAATTTTCATTAAAAGCAATTGGCGAAGCAGAAATCAAATTCCATTTATCCTCTATTTCAGAAGTTTCCCAAGGTTTTTTTGTAGCACCTTTTCGACCAGAATGTCCTAACTGAATTCCGATTTTTGTTTGAGTATTTTGATGAATAAACTCTATAATTCGTTTCCATTCAACTATTTGATTTTCATTATATATACCAGTGCAACCTAAAGTAATATGTGCAGTTTCAGAGATAGCTGTCATTTCGGTTAAAATTAATCCTAAACCACCAATTGCTCTCGAAATATAATGTTGAAAATGCCAATCGTTTACCAATCCGTTTTCCGCCGAATATTGTCCCATAGACGACATTACAATTCGGTTTTGTAGTTCTAAATCACGAAGTTTGAATTTTGTGAAAGCAGGTGTCTGATTGATGATTACGGTTTCATCAAAATCCCTCGACTGCGCTCGGGAAGACAAATTAAATTCCTCTAAAACCTTATCAGTAAAAGATTTATCACGCAAACGCAAGTTTTCATAAGTTACTTTTTTAGAACGCGTCATACATCCAAAAGCAAATTGATAAAATGAGTGCTGCATGTGTCTGTCCATATTTTCAAACCAATCTAATGAAACATTGGCTGCATATTGAATCATTTCTACAGTATTTCGTCTTGTTTTTTCGTATTGTTCAAAAGCTGCGTTTTTGTCATTTGGAAAAGCTACAATAGCGTCTGATAAAGCAATTGCACATTCCATTGCCATTTTTGTTCCAGAACCAATAGAATAATGCGCTGTGGCTTTAGCATCGCCAAGTAAAATAATGTTGTCTTTGTGCCATTTTTGGTTGGTAATATTGGGAAATTGTCGCCAATGCGATTTGTTTGTAATTAACGAGTGTCCATTTAATTCTTCTTTAAAAATCTCGGAAATTTTAGCAACAGTATCTTGTTCATTTGTAACTTCAAAACCTGATTTTAACCAAGTTTCATTGGTACATTCAAAAATCCAAGTGCTCATTCCTTTTTCATATTGATAAGAATGTGCTACAAAAGTTCCGAATTCTGTTGTTCTAAAAAAATAAGTAAAATCGTCTAGCGGTTTTGTTGATCCGCACCAAACAAATCGGTTTTTTTGAAGTTCAATTTTAGTTCCAAAATCAGATTGAAATTGGGTTCTAATTGCACTTCCAATTCCGTCGCAAGCTACAATAATATCAGAATCTGAGAATTGTGATAAATCGTCAACGTTTTGTTCAAAATGCAAATTTATTCCTTCTTCAGTGCATCTTTGTTGCAATAATTGCAATAATGTTTTTCGAGAGCAACCACAAAATCCGTTTCCAGAACTGTTAACTTTTTGTCCATTTCTTGCTATAACAATATCATCCCAATAGGCAAATTTATCACGAATCAATTCATAAGATTGCATATCACGTTTCAAGAATTCCCCCAAAGTTTCATCTGAAAAAACAACACCAAAACCGAAACTATCATCTGCTTTATTGCGTTCGTAAATAGTTATTTCACAATTTGGAATTGCTTTTTTTGTTAGAATCGAAAAGTATAATCCACCTGGACCACCACCAATTATTGTTATTTTCATATATACTGAACTTGTTTACACTGAATTAATTTCAGGTTTTCAGTATCTAAAATTATTAAGATACTTTTACTTTTATTATTTAAACCATTAAGAACGTTAAGGTAATTAAGATTTTTTTATTCTATCTTACTCTCTTTTTATTGAGAAAACTTCACCAATTTTACTATAATTTGAACCAGCTAATCTTGAAACTGGCTTGTAATTTTCCATATTAATTTTAAAATTATCTAATAAAACTGAATCATCAAAATGCATCATCACAATTCTACCTATTATTATACAAGCAGCACCATTTTTATGATTTTCTAGAAAATAATGATGTACCATTTCACATTCAAAAGTAATTTTAGATTCTGCAACTCTCATTGGTTTTATTTTTACTGATGCAATAGGAGTAAGGTGTGCCAATTGAAACTCATCAACATCAGGACTTACAGCTTGCGAAGTACTATTCATTTGTTCAACCAAATCTTCGGTAACCATATTCACAACAAATTGTTTATTTGCTAAAACATTATTCAATGTATCTTTATTGGTATTATTTCCTCTAACTGTAGAAAACATAACATGTGGTGGATCTTCGCCAACAATATTAAAATAAGAAAACGGCGCAAGATTATTAATTCCGTTTTCATCGATAGTTGATATCCAACCAATTGGACGTGGAATTACTGAACCAGTTAGTAGTTTATAAATTACAGAATATTCTAAATCATCAGGATTAAATTGCATAAAAAATTTGTAGTTTTTTACAAATTAAGTCAAATTATTAGGACTACAAATCAAAATCAAGTAAAAAATTATTAACTTTTTAAACTCTATTTGTTTAGAACTTAAATAATTTACCTTTTTGCAATAATTTGATAAAAATTATATAGAATGTATTTTTTAACCATTAAAATTAAGATGTATGTAAAAAAAAGCAAAATAAATTAGACATTTATCTTTTAAATACTTGCTAAATTAGTATATTTATGCAAAATTTATATATATGGATATTTTAGCTTGCCCAAGATGTCAAGACAATCACATAGTTAAAAGCGGTGTAATCAAAGATAGACAAAGGTTTTTGTGCAAAAAATGCAAATACTATTTTACTGTAAACAAAATGGGTAAAAAGATAGATGTTTATTATGTAACAAAAGCTTTACAATTGTATTTAGAAGGACTTAGTTATAGAGAAATTGAGCGTATTTTAGGGGTTTCACACGTTACAATTAGCAATTGGGTTAAAGAACATAAAATAAAAAAACCAGAACATACCGATTATCATCCAACCTATAAAATTTATAACCACTTGGAACTTGTTGAATATCTAAAAAATAAAGATAAATTATCAGGTGCTGGTATGATTATTACAGAACTTGGAGATAAATTTATGCTTATAAAATGGGAACGATTTAAAGATTAACTATATCACTTTACACATATATATATCATTATTTTTTTCATTGATAAAAAAGTAGAATTTGGCCGAACCAATAATCATAACCAACCAAATTTGAAATTATGAAAAAAACAATATTATTATCGTTTTTTACCTTTTCCTTTATCGGAAATGCACAAACTACAACTGCAGTTCCAACTCAAGAAATTCAACCTGTAAAAGTCGTCTCAGCAGAAAAAGAGTGGGATGTAAATGTTTACGGATTTATTAGAACCGATTACATTTGGGACACCAGAAAATCAGCTCAAGTAAGAGAATACAATTTAAATTTATATCCTTTGGATGAACTTTTAGATGCTAATGGTGACAATATAAACAAAGCTGGCGCGTCTAATTTTTTGTCTGTTGTGAGTAGATTGGGCGTAAAAGCTAAAGGACCAAATGTTTGGGGAGCAAAAACTTCAGGAACTTTAGAAGGCGATTTCTTCGGAAATAGTGAAACCAGTATAGGTTTGTTTAGAATTCGTCACGCATACATAAATTTAGATTGGGCAAAAACATCGGTTACTTTAGGACAAACTTGGTATCCAACTTTTATTCCAGAAGTTTTTCCAGGAGTTGCAAATTTTAACACTGGAATTTTATTTAATCCATTTGGATGGGCATCACAAGTTAAAGTAAAACAAAATTTTACTAAAGAACTATCATTTGCATTAACTGCTTACAAAGAAAGAGAATTTACTACACCAACAGCGGCAACTGGAACTCAAAATTCAGCTTCAACAAATTCGGCATTACCAACTTTTCACGGACAATTTCAATTTAAAAATAAAAATTGGATTGCTGGTATTGGAGCAGAATATAAATCACTTCAACCATTAATAGTTTCTAATAATTTAGTATCTAAAGAAAAAGCAAATAGTACATCAGTAGTTGGTTATTTCAAATATTCTAACGATAAATTTTATTTTAAAGCATATGGAATTTCAGGTGGAAACTTAAATAATTTAGTTATGCTTGGCGGAATTGCAGGTTATACTAAAACTGGAGAAGTTGAAAAATATGAAGTAACTAAAACTAGCGCTTTTTGGGTTGAACTTGCTAGTAATAATAAAAAAGTAGCACCAGGATTATTTCTTGCTTATACTAAAAATCACGGAACTGGTGTTGATGGTGCAACAGCATTTTATACAAGAGGAAATAATCTAATGACAAGAGGAGTTGACAACGTTTGGAGAGCATCTGGAAGAGTAGATTTTAAACAAAATAAATTCAGAATAACACCAGAAATTGAATATACTCAAGCAACTTGGGGCAATTTAAAGTCCGATTTTTCTATAGAAAATAACGAAAAAAAATTGGGTAATCTAAGAGCAATGATTTCTTGTGCCTATTCATTCTAAAAAAATTAATTAAAAAAATTAAAACCAATAAAAATTTATAAAATATGAGTGAAAAATCATCAAAAGGAATTTGGAAAGTAATATCCGCTTCCTCAATGGGAACAATGATTGAATGGTATGATTTCTATATTTTCGGAAGTTTAGCCGTAGTATTATCAACAAAATTCTTTCCGTCAGATAATCCAACTGCAGCATTTTTATCAACATTAGCAACATTTGCAGCAGGATTTGTAGTACGTCCATTTGGCGCATTGTTCTTTGGTAGATTAGGCGATTTAATTGGAAGAAAATATACCTTTATGGTAACTTTAATGCTTATGGGTGGAGCAACTTTTTTAATAGGTTGTATTCCAAGTTATGAAACAATTGGATTTATGGCACCAGTTTTAGTATTAGTTTTAAGACTACTTCAAGGTTTAGCACTTGGTGGCGAATATGGAGGCGCAGCAACTTATGTCGCCGAACACGCACCAGCAGGACAAAAAGGATATTGGACTTCGTGGATTCAAACCACAGCAACTGTCGGTTTGTTCGTATCATTAATGGTAATTCTTATCACAAAAGGTTTTTTATCCAAAGAAGCATTTGACGAATGGGGTTGGAGAGTTCCGTTTTGGGTTTCAATAATTATGGTATTTGTATCGTATTTAATTCGTAAAAATATGGACGAATCGCCAGTTTTTGCAAAAGCGAAAGCCGAAGGAAAAACAAGTACTAATCCGTTAAAAGAAAGTTTTGGTAACCGTTATAATTTAAAATTTGTGCTTCTTGCATTATTCGGAGCAACTATGGGACAAGGAGTTGTGTGGTACACCGGACAATTTTACGCTATGAGTTTCCTTAAAACAGTAATGGCAATTGATTCTACTCAAGTAGATACACTTTTAGGAATTGCTTTAATTTGCGGAACACCATTCTTTGTATTCTTTGGATGGTTGAGTGATAAAGTAGGTCGAAAAGCCATTATGATGTCAGGTTTATTGATTGCAATTTTAGCTTACAGACCAATTTATAGAGCAATGTATCAAACTACAGATTTGGCTTTAAAAACCGAAATTGTTGATCAAACTAAAATTGTACCTTCAATAAAAGAAATTGATGCTACAAAATTAGATTCTATTTACACCACAAATAAATCATTTGCAGACGGAACAAAGGTTGAAGAAATCAAAACCAAACATTTCGAAAACGGTAAATTAATGCTTGACGATAAAGGAAAAGACAAAATTGAAACCAAAGTCACCAAAACAATTAACAGTAGTGATAAATGGTGGCTTGTATTTTTAGTCTTTATTCAGGTTATCTTTGTTACGATGGTTTATGGACCAATAGCGGCTTTCTTAGTTGAAATGTTTCCAGTAAAAATTAGATACACGTCAATGTCGTTGCCTTATCACGTCGGAAATGGTATCTTTGGTGGATTACTTCCTGCTATTTCAACCTATTTTGTTACAACCGCAAAAGGAACTGGACCAACGCCATTAAATCCTGAGTTTTATCTCGAAGGTTTGTGGTATCCAATTATCATTGCAGGCGTATGTTTCGTTATCGGAATGATTTACATCAACAGAAAAAATAATACTCTTCACGACTAAAAATATAAATTATGAATTCAATTAAAAAAATATTAGGAATAGTTTGGATGCTTTTAGCATTAGCAACTGGATATTATTGTGTTAGTATATTTGGAGGAAAACTAACCTCGGGCAAACAAGACGATTTGGTTTTCGGAATTATTATATTTTTCGTACTAATGCCATTGATTGTCACAGGATTATTCACATTTGGATATTTCGCTATTAAGGATGAATATAAAGATTAAAATAAATTTTGTTAAAACTAAAAGCTCTTATTAATTTAAGGGCTTTTAGGGTTTAACATAATAATTTTCAAATGAAAAAAAGACATCAACAAAAATTAGTAATTCTATCAATACTTTTATTGATAGGATTGAATTTGCCAATACTTTTGTTGTTCGATTCTTCTAAAAATCTGTTTGGTTTTCCTGTAATTTATATTTATTTTTTCTCAATTTGCCTTTTTTCCATTTTAGTGTCATTATTAATTGTAAAACGATATAATGAGTAGCTTTTTACTTTTACTAATTTTATCCATCTATTTGGGAGCACTTTTTTTTATTGCACATTGGGCAGAAAAAAAAGAGAACAACAA
The DNA here is from genome assembly GCF_043760115.1 of Flavobacterium sp. GTDB lineage: Bacteria > Bacteroidota > Bacteroidia > Flavobacteriales > Flavobacteriaceae > Flavobacterium. The sequence goes on along the minus strand of NZ_JAYUPK010000148.1, from coordinate 21,851 downwards.
ATGGACGAATAATCCTTATGTTTACTCGTTATCACTAGCGGTTTATTGCACAGCATGGACGTATTATGGAAGCGTTGGCGTTGCTGCCGATAGCGGATTAAGTTACTTGCCAATTTATTTAGGACCAATAATTATTGCACCTTCGTGGATATTAATTCTGAAGAAAATTATAAGAATTTCAAGAGTTAACAAAATTTCTAGTATTGCCGATTTTATTTCGTTACGTTACGGAAACAGCCGTTTTCTTGGAGCAATTGTAACGCTAATTTGCCTGACAGGAATTTTACCTTACATTGCTTTACAACTCAAAGCCATTGCCGAAACTTTTCACGTAGTTACAAAAACAGCAATGAGTAAATACATCTTTAGCGACACAACTACTTATGTATCAATTGCTTTGGCTTTATTCGCGTCGTATTATGGAACACGTTATGCCGATGCATCAGAAAAACGAAAAGGAATTGTAACCGCAGTTGCAATGGAAAGTGTTCTGAAACTGGTTTTCTTCGTAACAGTTGGCATTTATGTGACGTTTTTTGTCTTTGATGGTTTCGATGATATTTATCAAAAAGCATCATTATTAGAACGTTTTCAAGAAAAAAATACAATCGGCGGATTACCGCAAGCCATCAATTGGTTTTTGCTTTGTGTTTTATCGATGTTTGCCATTTTTTTATTACCTAGACAATTTCAAGTTGCTGTTATTGAGAATAATAGAGAAAATCACATCAATACTGCCATTTGGTTATTTCCTCTTTATTTATTGATTTTTAATCTTTTTGTGTATCCAATTGCTTGGGGCGGAAATATTTTATTTGAAGGAAAAGAAGTCAATTCTGATGTTTATTCGTTATTAATTCCACAACTTTTTGACAATAAAACAATGACGGTTTTGGTTTTCCTTGGCGGATTTTCGGCTGCAATTTCAATGATTGTAGTTTCTTCAATCGGACTTTCGACAATGATTACCAATAATATTTTAATTCCATACAATTTACTCGGACGATTAAAAAGTGAAGACCAAACAATTAGCAACAAAACCATCATTAACAGTAGAAAAATCGGAATTTTTTTACTGATTATGTTGTCGTATTTTATGTATCGTTTTTTTGGATTAGATTACAATTTAGTGTCAATCGGAATGGTTGCTTTTGTAATAATTGCACAATTGGCACCAGCATTTTTTGGAGCATTATTCTGGCGAAGAGGTTCACGACTTGGCGCAGTTTACAGCATTATTATTGGGTTTTTAATTTGCATTTATACTTTGTTGATTCCTTACACGATTGGAATTACCAACATAAACAGTACTTTTATTTCCAATGGATTTCAAAATATTCCATTGCTAAAACCATTTCAATTGTTTGGACTGGATTATTTAGATCCTGTGCCGCACGCACTTTTTTGGAGTTTACTTTTTAATATTTTGACTTATATTTCAGTTTCTGTAAGTTTTAAAGGGAATTATCGCGAACGAAATTATGCCGAAATGTTTGTTGATATCAATAAATACATCACCAATCACGAAAACGCATTTGTCTGGAAAGGCACAGCGTATCGGTCTGATATTGAAAAAGTTCTAATTCGTTTTCTTGGAGAAGAACGAACCAAACGTGCCATGAATATTTTCAATTTAAAATACAGCATCGATAAAAACGAAGCATTAGCCGATGCCAGATTAATCAAGTTTTCTGAAAATTTATTGACCGGTCATATTGGAACCGCTTCTGCTAGAATATTGATTTCCAGCGTTGCAAAAGAAGAAAAAATATCGTTACCAGAAGTTTTAAAAATCTTGGAAGAATCTAAAGAAAATATAATTACAAATAAAAAATTGACTGAAACATCTAATGAATTAAAAGTAATTTCAGCCAAACTTCAAAACGCAAACGATTCATTATTAGAAAAAGACAAACAAAAGGACGAATTTTTAGACACAGTTACCCATGAACTTAGAACGCCAATTACAGCAATTCGTGCAGCAAGCGAAATTTTGCACGATGATGATGATATTCCAGAAGATTTAAAAAAACAATTTTTGCAAAGCATTATTTCAGAATCAGATAGATTGAATCGTTTAATTGATAAAATTCTAGACTTAGAAAAATTTGAAACAGGAAAACAAAAAATAAATGTTGCCGTTTATAACATTATTGAAACGATAGAAAAAGTAATTGAACCATTACAACATCTTATAAATAATAAAAATATCACTATTTATGTTGAAGGAAAATCATCATTAACAGCAGTTTATGATGAAGATAGAATTTTTCAAGTCATTACAAATTTGGTTTTTAATTCAATAAAATTCTGTCCAGAAATAAATGGATTAATAACAATTGCAGCATCAGAAAAAGAACATTTTATAGAAATTCAAGTCATTGATAATGGAAAAGGAATTAATAAAAATGATTTTAATTTAGTTTTCGATAAATTCTATCAATCGACTAACCAGAATTTCAAAAAACCAATCGGAAGCGGATTAGGATTAGCAATATGTAAACAAATTATAGAACATCATAAAGGAAAAATTTGGGCATCCAATGCAAAAAATGGTGGTGCATGCATTACTTTTACATTACCAAAAAATTAAGACTCAAAGATGAAAAAGATTTTAATTGTTGACGACGAACCTAATATTGTAATGACTTTAGAATATACTTTCAAGAAAAATAATTTTGAAGTTTTCATAGCACGAGATGGATTAGAAGCATTAGAAATTTTAAAAACACAATTTCCAGATGTAGTAATTCTAGATGTTATGATGCCACAAGTGGATGGATTTGAAACTATAGAACAAATTAAAAAGAACGAAAAACTAAACCATTGCAAAGTTATTTTCTTATCTGCTAAGAATAAACAAAGTGACGTTGAAAAAGGTTTAGCTCTTGGTGCTGATGCTTATTTAACTAAACCATTTTCTATTAAAAAAGTGGTAGAAAAGGTTAACGAAATGGTTGCAAATTAAATTATTTAGCTATATCAATTTAGCAAGATATATTTTATTAAAATACATAGATTCGTTATATTTACAATTACTTAATCCAAAAATATAAATCCAACCACAATGAGTTATTACAAAATAGAAAACCTAGAAAATTATTTCAAAATGTATAAAAAATCGGTTCGCGAGCCGAGAAAATTTTGGGATAAAATAGCCGATGAAAATTTTACTTGGTACCAAAAATGGGATAAAGTTGTAGAATTTGATATGCAAGAAGCTACGTTTTCATGGTTTCAAAATGCAAAATTAAACATAACTAAAAATTGTATTGACAGGCATTTAGCGCGTCGTGGCGATAAAACTGCAATAATTTTTGAACCCAATAATCCTAACGAAGAAGCACTTCATATTTCTTATAACGAATTGTATGCTCGAGTTGCCAAAATGGCAAATGTACTTCGTGAACAAGGCATAAAAAAAGGCGATAGAGTTTGCATTTATCTTCCAATGATTCCAGAATTGGCAGTTTCTGTTTTGGCTTGCGCCAGAATTGGAGCAGTGCATTCTGTAGTTTTTGCGGGATTTTCATCAACCGCAGTTGCAACTAGAATAAACGATTCTGAATGTAAAATGGTAATTACTTCCGATGGCGGTTTTCGTGGAAATAAAACCATCGATTTAAAAGGAATTATTGATGAAGCATTAGAAAATTGTCTTTGCGTAGAAAAAGTTTTAGTTGCTAAAAGAACAAATTCAGAAGTTCTAATGAAAGCTGGAAGAGATTTTTGGTTACAACCACTTTTGGATGAAGCTATTCCAAATAACGTTGCCGAAATTATGGATGCAGAAGATCCTTTATTTATACTTTACACGTCTGGTTCTACAGGAAAACCTAAAGGAATGTTGCATACAACTGCAGGATATATGGTGCAAACTGCCTATACTTTTAAAAATGTTTTTAACTATGAAGAGAACGATGTATATTGGTGTACTGCAGATATAGGTTGGATTACAGGACATTCCTATATTCTTTATGGTCCACTTTTAAACGGAGCAACAACAGTAATTTTTGAAGGTGTTCCGTCCTATCCAGATTTTTCTCGTTTTTGGGAAATTATAGAAAAACATAAAGTAAATCAGTTTTATACAGCGCCAACTGCAATTCGTGCTTTAGCAAAAGAAAGCATAGATTATGTTCAAAAATTTCCAATGAAATCATTAAAAGTAATTGGTTCTGTTGGTGAACCAATAAATGAAGAAGCTTGGCATTGGTATAATGATCATGTTGGTGGAAAACGTTGTCCACTAGTTGACACTTGGTGGCAAACCGAAACTGGATGTATGATGATTTCACCAATTCCGTTTGTTACGCCAACGAAACCATCTTATGCGACTTTGCCTTTACCCGGAATTCAACCAGTTTTAATGGACGAATTGCGCAATGAAATTCAAGGAAATCAAGTAGTTGGAAATTTATGTATTAAGTTTCCTTGGCCAGCAATGGCAAGAACTATTTGGAACGATCACCAACGCTTTAAAGAAACTTATTTTACAGCTTTTCCTGGTAAATATTTTACAGGTGATGGTGCTTTGCGCGATGAAGTTGGTTATTACAAAATTACAGGTAGAGTAGATGATGTAATTATTGTTTCTGGTCATAATCTTGGAACTGCGCCAATTGAAAACTCAATAAACGAACATCCAGCAGTTGCAGAAAGCGCTATTGTAGGTTTTCCTCACGATATAAAAGGAAATGCCTTATACGGATTTGTAATTTTAAAAGAAACTGGCGAAAGTAGAAATCACGAAAATTTATCTAAAGAAATTAACCAATTAATATCAGATCAAATTGGTCCAATTGCAAAATTAGAAAAAATTCAATTTGTTTCTGGCTTACCAAAAACACGATCTGGAAAAATAATGAGACGAATTTTAAGAAAAATAGCCGAAGGAGATTTTAGTAATTTTGGCGATACTTCTACATTATTGAATCCAGAAATTATTGAAGAAATTAGAGAAAATAAAGTGTAATTCTTTATTTATTAATTAAATGTTGAAAATTCTACCTAGAAATTTCAAGCTTTTTTTTGTCTTTTATAATAAATAGATAAATTAATACAAAAGAGGCAAAATGCAATAATCTATCTAATGTATTTAACAAAGGATTATCAATAAAATAAGTTACGACAGCAGCAAAAATATCATTAAAAATTAGTGCAAATGACCCAAAAAAGTAATAATATGATTTTCTATCTGTAAATTTTCCCAAATATAAAACTGCTGTAACACCAAGAATTACTGCGACTATAGCATTAAAAATTAAAATTATATTAAGATAAATATCGCCAATTGCAGAAATTAAGATATATAAAATTGATGCTAAAAAAACGCAATTTAATATAAGTATAAATAGGGTAAAACCTTTGGGAATGATATAAAGATTCTTATTTTTAAGTGATACATATCCTAAATTTATTAATGATAAATAACAAAAAAATGATGCTATCAATGCAATTCTAAACAATATTATTGATTCAATCCAAAATAAAAGCAATACTTCATTTATATAAAAGAATAAAACATATAAAAAATAATTTAATGTGAGTTTATTATAATTATTGACCAATGCATAAATTATAAAACTAGGGACAATAAATGGTTTTACATAAATAACATACTTAGCATCATAAAGAATTCCTGCGCAAAAATAGGTAACCAAAAAAGTTATCGGAAAAATTAAAAGTAATTTTTTAAAACCCATATAATTTTTATATTTACCAAAAGTAGTAAAAATGCCACACTATAAATAATATAAATAAGTAAATTGTGTAAAATATTTAAATAAATTTAAAAGAAATAAATTTTTTTATTCCTTATTTTTACATCAATTATGAGTTTAAATCAAGTTATAATAATTGGTGGTGGTTTAGCAGGACTATTTTCTGCTATTCATTTGCGAAAATCTAATTATGATGTTTTGCTTATTGAAAAAAATGAATTTCCTAAACATAAAGTTTGTGGCGAATATATTTCAAATGAAATTTTACCTTACTTAAATTGGCTTAATCTTGACATTCAATCTTTACATCCAAAAAAAATAGAGAAATTATCATTTTCATTAGTTTCTGGAAAGACTTTAAATACAATTTTACCTTTGGGTGGATTTGGTGTAAGTCGCTACAAATTTGATAATTATTTGTATAATATAGCTAAAGAAACTGGTTGTCAAATTGTTCAAGAAACAGTTTTGGATGTTGTTTTTTTAGATGAAAAATTTACAATTTCTACAAATTCAAGATATTATTATTCTAAAATAGTTCTTGGTGCATTTGGCAAAAGATCCAATTTAGATATTAAATTTAAACGTAATTTTATTCAGAATCAATCGCATTGGCTTGGTGTAAAAGCACATTATAGTTTAAATTTTCCAGATGATTTGGTTGGTCTACATCATTTTAAAGGTGGTTATTGTGGTGTTTCTAAAGTAGAAAATAATTTGGTTAACATTTGTTATTTAGCAAATTATGAAACCTTTAAAAAATACAAAAGCATAGAAGAATACCAAAAAAAAATAGTTTGTGAAAATCCAAATTTGAATAAAATTTTTAAAAATGCAACAATAGAATTTGAAAAACCACTATCAATAAGTCAAGTGTCTTTTGATAAGAAAAATTCTGTAGAAAATCATATTTTAATGATTGGTGACACTGCAGGATTAATTCATCCTTTGTGCGGAAACGGAATGGCAATGGCTATTCACAGTGCAAAATTGGCAAGTGAAAGTGTTATCGAATTCCTTGAAAATAGATTAGATAGAAATCAAATGGAGTTAGAGTACACTAAAAAATGGAATTTTAATTTTAAAAATAGATTAAAAACTGGAAGACGATTAGGAAATTTATTGCAACAAGAAAAAACGGCTGCATTTTTATTAAAATTACTTCTAGTATTTCCATTTTTACTTCCATTGATAATTAAAAAAACACACGGAAAACCTATTTAAAATTCAATATCAACTTCAAAAATCAATGTCAATAAATATAAAAAACCGAACTGACGAACCCGAAATAATGGACGATTTTGCATTGGAAGGAATTGAATTGCAAGAAGCATTAGACAAAATCGCGAAAATAAATCAGCTTTTAGGTGGAAACAAGTTAACTTTACAAGGAATCAAAATTCTGTTAGAAGGATTAGATAAAAGTAAAGAATATACAATTGTAGATATTGGTTGCGGAAACGGTGACATGTTGCGATACATAGCCGATTTTGGTGAAGAAAATGAATATAATTTTAATTTAATAGGCATCGACGCAAATGCTTTTACAATAAATCATGCAAAAAAATTGTCCAATCATTTTCCAAATATTAGTTATAAATGCGAAGATATTTTTGATAAACAATTTGATGAATTAAAATATGATATTATACTGTGCACGTTAACATTACATCATTTTAAAAATGATGAAATTTTAGATTTAGTTAAATTATTTTATAGAAATTCAGGAATCGGAATTGTAATAAATGATTTGCACAGAAGTAAAGTTGCTTATCGATTATTTGAAGTAGTTTGTAAACTATTCAATTTAAATAAAATGTCTCATGAAGATGGATTGGTTTCAATTTTAAGAGGATTTAAAAAAGAAGAATTGGTTGCATTTTCAGAAAAATTAGGATTTAAAAACTATAGTTTGCAATGGAAATGGGCTTTTCGATACCAATGGATTATTAAGAAAAATATATAAAATTTAAAGTTTGTCATTTATATATAATGTGACATAAAATTTGATAAAATTGACATTGAAATTGTCGTTGAAATTTGAAATTGAATATGAGTGTAAAAATAATAACAGTTGCCAAGCAATTACCAGAATTTTCTAGAGAAACATCCGAAATAATGCCTTTTCTCGATACTTGGTTAACTGGTCAAGACGACAGATTTATTAGAAAAGTAAAGAAAATATTTGAAGGCGCAAATGTGGACAAACGTTATTCAATAATGGATCCAATTGCCGTTTTTACCAAAACTTCATTTGAAGAAAGAAATAATATATACGTTAGAGAAGTTATAAAACTAGGCGAAAAAGTATTGAAAAATGCTTTAGAAAAAGCCAATTGGAAACCAACCGATTTAGATTATATAATTACGGTAAGTTGTACTGGAATTATGATTCCGTCGCTTGATGCCTATTTAATCAATAAATTAGGTTTACGTCAAGATATAATTCGATTGCCTGTTACCGAAATGGGTTGTGTTGCTGGAATTTCTGGAATGATTTATGCCAAAAATTTCCTGCAAGCCAATCCTAATAAAAAAGCAGCGGTTATTGCAGTTGAAAGTCCGACAGCAACCTTTCAATTGGACGATTTTTCTATGGCGAATATTGTTAGTTCGGCTATATTTGGCGATGGTTCAGCTTGTGTTTTACTTTCGTCTTATGAAGAAGATAATGGTCCAAAAATACTTGATGATTCAATGTATCATTTTTATGATAATGAACACATGATGGGTTTTGAAATGACAAATTCTGGACTAAAAATGGTTTTAGATATTGAAGTTCCAGAAACTATTGCCAATCATTTTCCATTGTTTATTCATCCATTTTTAGAAAAAAACCGATTGACAATTAAAGATATAGATCATTTAATTTTTCATCCTGGTGGAAAAAAAATTGTACAAACTGTAGAAGATTTATTTCTTCAAACTGGTCAAGATATTGAAGACACCAAAGAAGTTTTACGCTTGTACGGAAATATGTCTAGCGCAACTGTATTGTATGTTTTAGAACGTATTATGGATAAAAAACCAAAAGCAGGCGAAAAAGGTTTGATGCTAAGTTTTGGACCAGGTTTTACAGCACAAAGAATATTAATTGAGTTTTAAGTCCCACATTTAATTTTGACATACGAAAATTCTCTACAAGTAATTTAGATTATGAGATTTCTCCTTTGTCGAAATGACAAAAAAATATAAAATGACAAATCAAGAAATCATATCAAGTTTACCTTATTCAAAACCATTTCTTTTTGTAGATGAAATTTTATCAATATCAGAAAATGGAGTAGAAGGAAGTTATACATTAGATGAAAATTTAGAATTTTATAAAGGCCATTTTAAAGATAATCCAGTAACGCCAGGTGTAATTCTTACTGAAACGATGGCGCAAATTGGTGTAGTTTGTTTGGGAATTTATTTGTTGGGTACTAATTTTAATTCTGATACAAAAATAGCATTAACATCATCAGAAATTGAATATTTAAAACCAGTTTTTCCTAATGAAAAAGTTATAGTGATTTCTGAAAAAGTATATTTTAGATTCGGAAAATTAAAATGTAAAGTAAAAATGTTTGACAATAGAGGAGTAGAAGTGTGTCGCGGAACTATTGCAGGAGTAATTGTTTAAAAGTTTAAATTGTTTAAAACATTTAAAATTGAATTTTGAGATTGAAATTGACTTTTAACATTGAAATTGAATTTTGAGATTGAAATTGACATTGACATTGTAATTGAGATTGACATTGAAAAAAAGAGTAGTAATAACAGGATTAGGAATTGTTTCGCCAAATGGAGTTGGACTTGAAGCGTTTACAAATGCCATAAAAAACGGAATTTCTGGGGTAAAACACAATCCCGAATTAGAACGATTGCAGTTTTCATGTCAAATATCTGGAACACCTGAAATATCAGAAGAATTAAAACGCAATTATTTTACCGAATTAGAATTACGAAATTTCAATTCAACCGGCATTTTGTATGGTGTTATTGCAGGAATTGATGCTTGGAAAGACGCAGGATTGCTAATTGAAAATAATGAAGATCCAGATTGGGATTCAGGAACTATTTTTGGAACTGGAACTTCTGGAATTGAAAAATTTAGAGAAAGTATATATAAAATTGATGCTTTTGAAACTAGAAAATTAGGAAGTACAGCTGTTGCACAAACTATGAATAGTGGCGTAAGTGCATATCTTGGTGGAAAATTAGGTTTAGGAAATATAGTAACAACAAATTCATCTGCATGCACAACTGGCGCAGAAAGTATTTTGATGGCTTTTGACAGAATACAATCTGGAAAAGCAAAACGAATATTAGCTGGAAGTACATCCGATTCTGGTCCATATATTTGGGGTGGATTTGATGCTATGAAAGTTTGTACATACAAACATAATAATTCGCCAGAAAATGGTTCAAGACCAATGAGTGCAAGCGCTTCTGGTTTTGTTCCTGGAAGTGGAAGTGGCGCTTTGGTTCTAGAAGATTTAGAAACTGCATTGGCTAGAAATGCTAAAATTTATTGTGAAGTTCTAGGCGGAAATATAAATTCTGGTGGACAACGAGGTTTGGGTACAATGACTGCGCCAAATCCGATTGCTGTTCAAAAATGTATAAAAGATGCTTTGGAAAATGCTGGAATTAAAGCCAATGAAATAGATACTATAAACGGACATTTAACCGCAACTTCTAAGGATAGTTTGGAAATTTTAAATTGGAGTAATGCTTTAGGATTAAAAGGAAATGATTTTCCATTTATAAATTCTTTAAAATCAATGGTTGGTCACTGTTTATCAGCTTCTGGTAGTGTTGAAAGTGTAGCTTCTGTGTTGCAATTGCATCAAAATTTTATTTTTCCAAATATTAATTGTGAAGATTTAAATCTAGAAATTACAGCAATTATTGACGAAAGTAAGATTCCAACAAAATTGTTAAAAAAAGAATTAAACATTGTTGCTAAAGCAAGTTTTGGATTTGGAGATGTTAATGGTTGTGTGATTTTTAAGAAATTTGTACTTTAGCACAATGCCAAAAAGAAACTCACCAAACGACATTAAAGAACTAGACGATTTAAATCGACTAGACGATATTGTTCACGACAAACGAAATGCGAAACGTGCAGTTGATAAAAAAACCAGACGCGACAGGCATTATGAAAAACAATTTATTAAAAATACTATAAAAACGCATACTGAAAATAATACTTTAATGACTACAATTGAAATTACTACAAAATTAAAAACCATTATTAAACCTTACATAAACAATCAATCAGCATTTGAAAATTTGAATGAGAATACTGATTTTATCACCGATTTACAAATAAATTCTGCCAATTTAGTAGATGTTATTCTAGATATTGAGGAACAATTTGACATTGTAATTGACACAGTTTCTATGGAAAAAATGGTGGATGTAAAATCGACATTAGAAATTATTGAAACAAAATTATTAGACAAATAATGATAGGAAATGATGTAGTAGATTTAGCTTTAGCAATAACACAAAGCAACTGGAAGCGAAAAGGTTATCTTGAAAAAATTTTTACTTTATCAGAAATTAAAATTATTCAAAATTCTGCAAATCAAGGTAAAAAAGTTTGGGAATTGTGGAGTAGAAAGGAAGCTGTTTACAAAATCATTATGCAAAAAGGAGGAAAGCGTGGTTTTTATCCTATAAATATTGAATGTTTAGAAAAAGGTATAGTACAATTTGAAAACCAGTTGTTTTATACCAAAACTTATTTTTCTAATGATTTTATTTACTCTGAAGCTTTAGAAAATAAGGAAGATTTTGAAAAAATTATGCCTTTAGAAAATTCTAATTCAATTTATAAAATTAATGGAATGCCTTTTTTAAAAATTAATAATAAAACAGTTTCTGTTTCTAAAACCCATCACGGAAGATTTGAAAAAAGTGTTTACTTGAAACTATAAAAGTTTACTAATAACTTCAATTACAAGCGGTTTCATAATTTTATAACCTTCATTATTTGGATGAACTCCATCATCAGAATATTTTTTATTTAAACCTTTTTCGTTATCGATCATTGTATTATAATAATCAACGTAAGTAATTCTATTAACTTCTGAATACAATTTTAGCATTTTATTGAGTTCAATTATTTTCTCTGCTGGAGTAATTTTTGGTTTCCAAGAAAATTTATTTGCAGGAAGAATAGAGCATAGAATAACTTCAATTTTACTGGATTTAGCCATATCAATCATTGAAACTATATTTTCAAAAATATTTTGATTAGAAATTGCTCCAAAATTTTCAGCAATGTCATTAACTCCAGCCAAAATAACTACTATTTTAGGTTTAAGATTAAGTACATCTTGAGTAAATCTGTGCAAAATTTCTTTAGTAGTTTGTCCACTAATTCCTCTATTTACAAAATTGGTTTTAAATAATTCTATATCATAATTTTTCCAGAATTCTGTAATAGAATCTCCTATAAAAACAATACGTTTAGAATTTTCAGAATCTAATAACGCTTCATTTTGAATAGCATATTTTTTTAAATTTGACCAATCATTTTTCATTTAATGTAAGAATTATAATCCCAATCTAGATTTTAATCTTAAAAACAAAATAGCAATAGTAAATGCATCGTCAGTAGTTGAAATTCTGTCTGTTTTTGGTAATTTAAAAATGGTTCCCAATTCGTCTAAAGAGAAGTTTTTATCATTAATATCTAGAAGTTTTTTGTACATTACTTCTATGTCTAAAGCTTCATTTTTTATACTTCCGGCACCAATTTTTTCTAACGATTCATTAATCATTTCTACATCAAAATGAATGCGATGCCCAACCAATGTTGCGTTTCCAATGTATTCAATTAATTTTTCCACCGCTTGTGCTTCAACCAATTTGGGCAAACTACTTTCTAATAAAAAGTCGTTTGTAATTCCGTTATCATGCAAATATTTATATTGTGGAATAGCAACTTCAAAGGTGTCTGAAATTATTATATTATCATTTATAATTGCTACTGCTCCAAAAGACATAATTACATCTTTTTTAGGATTTAATCCACTAGTCTCAGTACTTAAAACAACAAATCTATTGGATTTTTTATCAAATTTTGCTTGATAATTTTTCCAAAATTCGGGATATTCTTTAGTAATATTTTTAATCCAATCTAGCATTTTATGAAAATTGTGTTAATTGAAATCTATCTTTAATCAAATCTTCCAATTCTTTCATTGGTGTCAAAGCATTTTTAAGTTTTTCTTTATCAACCTTAGAAAGTTCCTCAAGATTAATATATTGACCAGAACTGTCATTTTTTAAACCTTCTAATGTTCTAAACTTTAGCAAAGTAATGTAAGCATCGGCACAATTTAAATAAATCTCAGAATGTTTTGGATCTGTAATCGCTAATTGCTTGTATCTTAGATATGTATTGTTAATTCCTTTAATGTTATTACTTAAAACAAAAAGTCGCGCACCATCAATTAAAGGCATTAACGCACGAGTTTTAATGTCAAATTTGTTTTTAAATTCGCCTTCTTCTTCAACATTAAATTTCTTAAAAAAGTTGAGTGGAGTAGGTTTCTTCAATGCATCATTTCCTAGATAATCAAAGAAAAGAGGATTGTTTTTTACATTTTTAAATATCACGTCAGTTATAGCATCTTCTAGTTTTAATTCGCCAAATGCCATTTCATAATCAAAGAAAACGCTACTAATTTCATTAGAATTTTCACCTGGAGTATTCATCCAACTATTGTATTGTTTAGTCCAGTCTGTCAATGACTTACACCAAAGCATGTTACTTGCCATATGATTGTTTGGACACAATGGGTAACCTATTTTTTCTAGTGTGGCAGTTGCTTTTTTAGCCAATTTTATAAAATAATCTTTTACATCACGATATTTATCGGCAACTACATCTTCAAAAACTAAAATACTGTCTTGATCAGTATGTAAAAGTTGTTCTTTTCTTCCTTGACTGCCAATACTTAACCAAGCAAATCGTGCTGGCGGAGAACCCAAATCTAAAATTGCTAATTCTACTGAACGTTTAATAATTGCCAAAGTAATTTCGCCAGCAATATTATTAATATGAATAAGAGGAATATTTTTAATTATTGACGATTGAATAATGTCTGATAATTTATCTCGAACTTGCTTTAAGTCTTTGGCAGATTGCGATTTTTTAATTTCTTTAATCAAAATACCAGGATTATTTGCTTGGGCAACAACCAAATCGTGCTCAGAAATTATACCTTTTATTTCTGATTTATCTGTGCCATCAAGAGTTACACAAAGGTGAGTAACATCGTGTTTTAGCATTACCAATTGTGCTTCGGCAACAGAAATACTTTCGGTAACTGTAATGACTGGCGATGACATAATTTTATCAATTGTATGCGACATTGGAAATCTTCCTGTAGCAACTTTAGATCTAAAATCGTTGTCTGTTACTATTCCAACTGGGTTTCCGTTATCAATAACTAAGGCATTGTCTACTAAATTTTCTGTCATTAACTGAGCAGCATCTTTAATAATTGCATTCAATTCTATTTTTAAAGGAATTTTATTGTAATTTAATGATTGAAAATACTGCATATCTGATTGATTATCAGAATATCCACCATTATCAGAAAGTAATTTATTAGCATTTTGATTGTCTAACGAAGATTTAGTATTTGTTGCAAAACTTTCTAGTAAAAAGGTTAAAACTTCTTGATTTTGAGCTACAAAGGGTTTGAAAGAAGCTATAGGAATTGCATAAACAATTGTTTCTTCACGTGCTTTGGCAGTCATTTGATAATTATTTTTGGCAAAAAACGGACGCAAACCAAAAATATCTCCAGCGTAACATTTATTTAAAAGTGTTTCCTCAGAATCTGAAATTACGGTTAAATGAATTACACCAGAAGAAACAACATAAAAACTATCGTGCAAAACATCATTTATTTGAAACAAGTTTTTGTTTTTTTCTAAATTTATAACACGAATAGTAGTTGCAATTTTAATTAAATCATCATACGATAAAAAATTAAATGGCTGGTATTCTTTTAAAAAATCGGCTACACGTTGTGAAATAGCATTACTCATAAATTAGTTTTTTATAAAAATAGAAAAATTATTTTAGAAAACAAAAATAAAATATTGATTAAGATTGTTTTTAAATTTAATTACAAAAGTTGATAAGTAAGTATGAGTTTAAAAATATTCTATTTTACATAATATAAATTATAGTGCAAATATAATAATTTAAATAATTAACTGATTTCAATGATTTAGAGCTCTTGCATAACCTTTATACGATTAAGCTTTCCTATAAGTAATGTAAGTTTTAAAATATAATCTTCAATTAACCAAGAACGATAATTTTTGGTAACATTTCCAAGACATATACAATAAGTACGAATTCTATATTCAATATCGTCATTTAATTCTCTAGATAATTTTTTAGCTTCTGATAAATCTTCTGAATTTTCTACACACATTTTGGCATGCTGCTCTAAAGATTTTTCAATTATAGATTTTGCTTTTAAATTATTTTTTACTGTAAATTTGAATTCTTCATTTACATCCAAAGAAATATCATCTGTTTTAGCAAACTTTTTACGTAATTCTTCAGGCATTACATATTTAAAATTACTTTCAATATCTGCATCTTCACGAAGACTTTCTAAATAATATTCTGGCGATTTAAAAATATGTTGCCAATCTACAGGATTATTCCACAAACCAAATCGCAATGCATTATTTCCTAAGTCTATAACATTAAATTTAGCTTTGTTTGGCAATCGTCTAGAACCACGACCAATCATCTGAAAATAAAGAGTTAACGACTTTGTAGCACGATTTAATATAATAGTTTCTACAGTAGGCTCGTCAAATCCAGTTGTTAAAATTCCAACAGAAGTTAATATTGCATCTGGAGTTTTCTTAAACCATTGTAAAATATCTCTTCTGTCTTCATTAGAAGTAGTATTATCTAAATGTCTAATGTTGTATTTGGCATGTCTAAAACTTTCGTAAACGTGTAACGAAGTATTGATTCCATTATTAAAAATAAGTGTTTTTTTACCCAATGATTTCTCTGAATAGGCATGTAATAATTTTTCTTGCATTATCATATTACTGTACAAATCATCTGATGATTTTACAGTATAATCGCCGTTAATTCCAACTTTTAAAGATGTTAATCCAACATCATAACTATAGGTTGTAGCTTCGGCAAGAAACCCTTTACTTATAAGCGATTGAATGGTGTCTCCAACAATAAGTTCGCTGTAATTTTCATACATTGGTAACTTAATATTAGAACTTAATGGCGTTGCAGTTACACCTAAAATAAATGCATTTTTAAATGATGTTAATAGCTTGCGAAAAGAATTAAAATGTGCTTCGTCAATAATAACCAAACCTACATTATCAATTTCTAATTTTTCGTCGTTTAATCTGTTTTTTAAAGTTTCAACCATGGCTACAAAACAAGAATATTCATCTTGATCTGGCAATTCTTTTATGGCACTGTTTATTATTTTATTTTTAACATCAAATCCTTTAAGCATTTTAGAAGTTTGCTTACAAAGTTCAATTCGATGCGTTAAAACAACTACTTTTTTATTGTGTTGCTCTAGATAACGTCTAGTAATTTCTGAAAATATTACTGTTTTTCCACCACCAGTTGGCAATTGATATAATAAATGGTAATTGCTTGGCGCATTGTCAATTCGTTCAAAAATTTTGTCAATATCGCCTATTTGGTAACTGTAAAGCTCCTTTTTTTCTTCTGTTAACTGCGATATATCTTGGTGTAGCATAGTAATTTTTACAATTTTGCAAAAGTACACCTAAAAAAGAGTTATCTAACTATAAAAACTGTTTTTTGACAAAAAATTAATAATCAAATCGTTCTACAATGGCATTAAAAGCATATTTATTACTCCAATCTTGCTTAATACTTTCTTCTTTTATTGCCACTACTCTACTTTTAAAATCAGCTAAAATTCCAGTTTCAATTAAATAGGAAATAGCTTGTTCATAGGAAGTTAACATGCTTTTATAAAAGGTTTCGTTGTATATTTTTTTCTCATTAGAATAGCTTTGAGCAATCTCTATAGTATACAACATCACGTCTGCAATTATAAAAGAATCTACTCCAAGTGATACAAAATGTTTTATAAATTTTTGTGCTACAGAACGACGCATTTTGGCTCGTTTTCCTCGAATTGGGTAATATTCATTGGTAATTTTGAGTTTTGCATCTTTAACCAAATTCTTTTCGTTTGGATTAAAAACAAAGTTATAATAAGTCTTTACATCACTAAACTTATCATACATTTCTATAAATTGCTCCTCCAATTGTGGCTTTGATAATTCTGATAAATATTTTTTTAAATCGCGCTTACTCATATTAATATTCTATTTTACAAAAGTAAATTACTTTTAGATATTTAGGAAAGAAAATCATTGATAATCCTTATTTTTGCAAAAATAAATTTACACTTTATGCTTAAAATTTTCAAATTAGTCGCTATT
Organism: Flavobacterium sp.; assembly: GCF_043760115.1. GTDB lineage: Bacteria > Bacteroidota > Bacteroidia > Flavobacteriales > Flavobacteriaceae > Flavobacterium. Next base: position 4,626 of record NZ_JAYUPK010000148.1, on the reverse strand, counting down.
TTAGAAGGATTTTCTTTTTTAGCTTTATTATCAAACATGCTTTTTATTAAACCAAACAATAGTGCACTTTATAAATCGCTTTTATACCCAATTGGAATGGCTCACGGAGTTTTATTTATTGGATATATAATTTTGGCGATTTTAAATAAATTTAAACAAGATTGGTCTTTAAAAGATTTCGCAATAATAATTTTGGGTTCGTTTATTCCGTTTGGAACTTTTTATATAGAAAGAAAATATCTTAAAAATGCATAAATTTTTAGAGAAATTATTTGGTTGGATGTATCCTTTACTTCGTAAATTAAGTTTTGGAGACGCAACTGCATCCTATATTAGTTTGTTTTTTGATATACTACTTTTAGGATTTCTTGCCTATTGTATTTATGTTATTTTCAGAATAGTTTTGGTAACTATTATGGCAATTATTGCTAAAAAAACCAAAACGCGGTTTGATGATTTATTAGTTTCCAATCAAACCGCTAAATACATTGCACATTTAATTCCGTTTTTATTTATCTATAAATCGGTTCCAGTAATTCTTGATAAATTTGTTTATTGGGAAACCATTTTTGGTAAATTAGTAGAAATTTATATTATACTTCTAGTTTTATGGATTGTAAGAAGTATTTTAAAAGCTCTTCGCGATTATTTAAAAGAAAAAACACAATTTAGCGACAAACCAATTGATAGTTACATTCAAGTAATTATGATTGTGCTTTGGATGTTTGGAGTAATAATAATAATTTCAGAAATTTTTGATATTAAAACAAGTACATTATATGGTACACTTGGAGCAGTTTCTGCAGTTGTAATTTTAATATTTAGAGATACAATTTTAGGATTTGTAGCAAGTGTTCAAGTATCATTAAACGATATGGTTCGCATTGGCGATTGGATAACATTTGATAAATATGGTGCTGATGGAGATGTTATTGAAATAAACTTAGCAACAGTAAAAGTTAGAAATTTCGATAACACAACAACAACAATTCCTACTTATAGTTTAATTTCAGATTCGTTTAGAAATTGGCGCGGAATGTTAAATTCTGACGGAAGAAGAATTAAAAGACACATATTAATCAAGGCAAAAAGTATTAGATTTTTAGCACAAGATGATTTAGAAAAATTAAAACGAATTCAATTGGTCGCTGCTTACATTGAATTACGCCAAGTAGAAATTGACATTTATAATAAAGAAAATGCAATCGATAAATCACTTTCTATTAATGGTAGAAATATGACCAATTTTGGATTGTTTAGAAAATACATTACGTTTTATCTAGAAAATTATCCTGGAATAAACAAAAATATGATATTGTTGTGCAGACAATTACAACCAACAGCACAAGGAATGCCGTTAGAAATTTATGCTTTTTCAGAAGACCAAAGATTTGAAGAATATGAATATATAATGTCAGATATTTTTGATCATATAATTGCTTCAATAGAATATTTTGATCTAGAAATTTTTGAATTACCATCAGAAAAAGGAGATTTTATACCAAATTAACGTTTCAATCTATCGTCAATATATTCAATTTTGGTCTTTCCGTGCGCTTGAGGTTTCCCATCATCACCAAGACTTACCATAGTTATTGAAGCAATAGAAATAATTATTTCTTGCGTCATCATATTTCTAGCATTGCATGTTAGTGTTAATGAACTATTTCCAAATTTTACTACATCTATACCAATTTCTATAATATCACCTTGCTTGGCAGAACTTCTAAAATTTATTTCCGACATATGTTTGGTAACTATTCTAGGATTTTCTAATTGAATTATAGAATATAAAGCCAATTCTTCATCTATCCAAGCAAGTAATCTTCCGCCAAATAATGTGCTGTTTGGATTTAAATCTTCTGGTTTCACCCATTTTCTTGTATTAAATCTCATAAATCTTTAACTTTTGTAAGCGCAAAATTAATAATTTCGTCGTGGTCAAATGCTAATTCAGGTAAATTATTTACAGAAATCCACTTTACATCTTTAGCATCATCAGCAGCAATTGCAATAGTTTCCTCTAAAACAAATCCTAAAAATGCTACAGTAACCATATGACTTCTTGGATCTCTAAAAGGTTTACCAAAAGCTTTTAATTGTTCTAAATTTTCAATTTTCACACAAGTTTCTTCAAATAATTCTCGTTTTGCTGCAATTTCTAAATCTTCATTTTCATCGACAAATCCTCCAGGTAATGACCAAAAATCTTTAAACGGATTATTCCTTCTTTGTATCAATAAAATATGATAATCTTTACCAATTAATTTTAAAATAACGGTGTCAACTGTGAGAAAAATAGCAGATGTACGCATAACAATTTTTAGTTTATCGATTAAATATGACTTTTATCTAGATTTGTAAATATTGCTTGTTTTTAACCTTTTATCGTTTATATTTGCAAGCTGTTTACCCCAAAAATACTATTTTTTTATGAAACAAAATACATTATTTTTATTACTTATTTTATCAATTCAAACTTGTTTTTCTCAAAGCAATGACGTAACTCCAGAAACAGCAACTATTCCTTATAATAAATGGACATTAGAATTTTCTGTTGGACAAAGTAAAGGTGTAAGACCATATTTAGATTACGGACCAGAAGCTGGTAAATATTATTCAAGTAGTCCTGGTAAATTTTTTGGAGGATTACAACCTAATGCTTTTAAATTAGGTGCTAGATATATGATTGGACCAAAATTTGGTTTTAAAGGAACTTTGAGTTATGAATCTATAAAGAATAATAGTAAAAATTTAAGTAAACCATTTGAAATGCAAATGATTGGTTTTACTGCAGAAGGTGTTGTTAATGCTAACAGATTATTTAATGTTGAAGATTATTTAAATCGTTGGGGAATATTATTGCACGCTGGAATAAAAGTAGACAGAATGACTTCTAAAACTGCCAATTTTATTGAAAACGATCATAATTATGGCGTTAGTGAATTAAATGGTGGGTTATTCTTAGGAGTTACAGGTCAATATAGATTTTCTAAAAAAATGTCTATTTTTCTAGATGTTTCTTCAATGAACAGCTACAGACAACATTTTAATTGGGATGGTTCATATTCAGAAAATGCAAATAACTTAAATGGTCAATTAGTAACTACTTCGTTTGGTTTAACTTATTCGTTAGGAAAAGATAAAATTCATGGAGATTGGGCTACAATACCAGAAAAAGGTTCAGATAGAATTGAAGCTTTAGATAAAAGAATTGGTGATTTAGAAACAATGATGGACGATTCTGATAAAGATGGTGTTCCAGATTATTTAGATGTAGAAAATAATTCTATTGCTGGAGTTGCTGTTGATACTAAAGGTAGAATGGTTGACATTAATAGAAATGGTGTGCCAGATGAATTAGAGAAATTTGTAAACAATTCAATTGTAACCAATAATACTTCTGAAGCAAATAATAATGATGTTTTAATAAAACTTATTAATGATGGATATGTTGCTGCTTATTTCGATTCAGGAAAAAGTCAACCAACTAATGCATCGTCAGACAACATAGGTTTTGTGTTAAATTATTTAAGAGCAAATCCAACAAAATCAATTGATATTGTAGGTTATGCTGATGTTATGGGTAATTCAACTGCAAACAATCAATTATCAAGTAATAGAGCAGAAAATGTTAAAACAATTTTAATAAAATCTGGTATTGATGCTTCAAGATTAGTAATAAAAGCTAATGGTGTAGATGACTCAGTAGATAAAAATTCAGAATATGCAAGACGTTTAGTTAGAAAAGTAGTTTTCAAAATTACTAATTAACAATAAACTCTTTATAACTTTAAATAAACCTTTGTTTTTTAACAGAGGTTTTTTTATAACTTTAAATCAAAAAAAATGGAAGCTAGAGAAAATTTTATTATTTCACTACGTGGCGAATCTATTGGTAATGTAACTTTACAATCATCAAAAGAAGAATCGTTTCAAAACAAAACCTTACGTCCTATTTTAAAACTTCAAAACGATTTATTAATTCAAGTTTTTATAAACTATGCAATAAAACAAAAAGAAGTTTTCTTTGATTTTAATCCAGACAAGAAATTAGCTTATATTGAACATTCTATTCATAGAGATATAAAATTTAGAAATTCTTTAAAAGGAATGATTATTGGATTATTTACCCTTGATGAATATGAATTATATATTGAAAATTCATCTAGCTTAAATAAAAGAATGATGAATATGTTAATTGAAAGACTAAGAAGTCAAGTCCAATTAATAGTAAATAGTTAATTTTTAATCTTATTTTAATTTACAGTTCTTACAAAAACTCAAAAATCAACCAGTTTAGACGTCTTTTTTTATTGAATTTCTAAAAACTATTTTGCTTTAAAAAGTATATCGTAAAACTTTATAATAAATTTTTTTTTTGCGAATTTCATATTCTTTTTTTTATTAAACTTGTTAAAAGAAAATATACATGAAAGAAGAATATTTTAAATGGTATTCACCCAATTTAAGTAGAGAAATTGAAATGCTTGTTTTTGGTCATTCTGGTTATCCTGTTATACTTTTTCCCACTTCAATGGGAAGTTATCACGAAAACAAAGATCAAGGTTTAATTGAATCTGCACGATGGTATATTGAACAAGGTTTAATTCAAATTTTTTGTCC
>NZ_JAYUPK010000147.1:0-13531 GCF_043760115.1 Flavobacterium sp. | reverse complement strand
CACTGTAAGTAAGTCATCATAACGTGCTGGTTTCTTATAATTTAAGGTCATCGAAACTATTGGAAGTGCAATTCCGTTTTCTTCCAACGATTTGTACGAAATCCCTTTGTCTCTAAGCCATTCCACTCTTCCAATTTCAAAATATGGTATATAACTACCATGATAAACAACTCCCATTTGGTCTGTTTCTGAATAGCGTACCCTTATTACTACATTATGTCCGTTCATCTGTTTTTTTTGCTTTTTATCTATTACTTAACATTCTCTTTACAACAATATTTTTAAAAAATCAATGTCTATTTCTTTTTTTTTTAGGAAATTTGTTCACATATTTGTTAACCCAAAAAAAAGCAATCAAATCTTGCTTTTTAATTACAGGAATAACCATTATAATAATACTAATTTTTAAATATATATGAACAAAACTGCGCAATCAGTCTGGGAAAGTTGTCTGCTTTTTATTAAAGACAATATTCAAGAGCAAGCATATAAAACTTGGTTCGAACCAATAAAATCTGTAGAGCTTACTGATAACGCATTATATATTCAAGTTCCTAGTAAATTTTTCTATGAATGGCTCGAGGAACATTATGTTAAATTACTTAAAGTTGCCTTAACCAAAGAACTCGGAAAAAACGCAAAGTTACTTTATAAAATTAAAATGGAGAACACTTATGGCAATAAACAACCGTTTACAGAACAATTGCCAAGTGCTCATAGAAGTCCAATAAAATCTCAAGAAGTTGATGCACCTTTTAAAAATTTAAATCCAGAACTTAAAAATCCGTTTGTAATTCCTGGTATTAGAAATTTAAAAATAGAATCGCAACTTAACGCCAATTATAGTTTTGATAATTTTCTAGAAGGAGATTCTAACCGTTTGGCGCGATCTGCAGGAATGGCAGTTGCTAATAAACCTGGTGGAACATCGTTTAACCCATTATTAATTTTTGGTGGTGTTGGATTAGGTAAAACCCATTTGGCTCATGCTATTGGAGTTGAGATTAAAGATAAATATCCAGAAAAAACCGTGCTTTATATTTCTGCCGAAGTATTTACACAACAATATATAGATTCTGTAAAGAAAAATAATAGAAACGATTTTATTCATTTTTATCAATTAATTGATGTTTTAATTATTGATGACGTTCAATTTCTTTCAGGAAAAACAGGAACTCAAGATGTGTTTTTTCACATTTTTAATTACTTGCACCAAAACGGTAAACAAGTAATTCTTACATCAGACAAAGCGCCAGTTGATATGCAAGACATAGAACAACGGTTATTGTCTAGATTTAAATGGGGTTTATCTGCCGAGTTGCACCAACCAGATTATGAAACTAGAGTTTCTATCTTAAAAAATATTTTATACCGTGATGGAGTTGAAATGCCAAACGAAATTGTAGAATATGTTGCACACAATATAAAATCTAACGTTCGTGAACTTGAAGGCGCAATTATCTCATTAATAGCACAATCATCATTTAACAAAAAAGAAGTTACTATAGATTTAGCCAAAAGCGTAGTAGAAAAATTTGTTAAAAATGTAAAGCGAGAAATTTCTATAGACTACATTCAAAAAGTAGTTTCAGATTATTTTCAGTTGGATTTAGAATTATTACAATCTAAAACTAGAAAACGTCACGTTGTGCAAGCCAGACAATTAGCAATGTTTTTTGCAAAGAAATTTACAAAAGCTTCTTTGGCAAATATTGGTTCGCAAATTGGAGATAGAGATCACGCAACTGTTTTACACGCTTGTAAAACCGTAGATAACTTAGTTTCTACCGACAAGCAGTTTAAGAAATTTGTAGAAGACATTCACAAGAAATTATCTTTATAAATTAGTTCTATTTCTTACTTTTGCAACAAATTAAGAATTTCAAACTCGTTACAATGCCTATTAAAATTTTAATGGTTTGCTTAGGAAATATTTGTCGATCACCATTGGCAGAAGGAATTTTAGCATCCAAACTACCCAAAGATAAATTTATAATCGATTCTGCTGGCACAGGAAATTGGCATGTTGGTAATAAACCAGACGAAAGATCAATTGCCACAGCCAAGAAAAACGGAATAGATATTTCTCACCAAAAAGGCAAACATTTTAACACCAGTTTTTTTGAAACCTACGATTACATTTATGTAATGGACAATTCTAATTATGATAATGTAATTGCACTTGCCAAAACCGAAAATCATAAGAATAAAGTACAATTAATACTGGACGAATTATTTCCTGGCGAAAACGTAGACGTTCCAGATCCATATTATGGATTACAAAATGGCTTCGACATGGTTTATGAAATGCTAGATGATAGCTGTACAATTTTGGCTAAAAAATTAATTGAAAAGCACTTGCAGCTACAAAATATCATTTAATTTTTCTGATAAATCTTTGGGATTTCTTCTTTCATCCCAGATCAATTTTACAATAACTATATTATTTTCAAATGAAAAGAAAACAGAAATATGATTGTGTGTAAAGAAGTAAATATTTTCTAATGTGGTTTTTTGAGGTAATGCAATAGAAATATCTAAATTTTTTAGTTTTAAACTTATTTCACTATATAATTTCAAGCTATAAATAGAACTTTTATTTCTTTCAAAATAATAATCCATTATAGAAAACATTTGAATTTCAGCGTTTTTAATCCAAATTACTTTTCTTTTAACCATTTATCAACTAGATTATCCATTTGGAATTCATCAATAAAATTTTTGTTTTCGTATTGTATTTCAGATTCTTCTAAAAGTTTAATTTGTTCATCTGATAAAGAATAAATTTTAGAATCATCAATATCAATAATTTCTTTAATACGTGACAAGAATTCCTCATCAGAAGTCAATCTAATTTTAGAAATTATGTATTCTTTCAATTCAGTTGCACCCATTTTTTTTGAAACTCTTTATTACAAAATTACGAAACAATTATTAAACTTTTATCTTAATTCAATATAAAAATTATGATTAGTTTTGCATTTCAATTAAATAATCTATGAAACCTATAATGTTACCCAAAGGAAAATTATATTTAATTCCAACTACACTTGGAGAAAGTAATCCTATGGATGTTTTACCACAAACAGTAAAACGTGCCATAGAATTTATAGATTGTTATATTGTAGAAAACGAAAAAACGGCTAGAAAATTTATAAAAAGCATTCAGCCAGAAAAAGTACAATCAAGTTTGATACTTAGTTCGCTAAACAAACACACAGAAAAAACAGAACACAATGCAATGATTCAACCATGTTTAGAAGGAATAAATGTTGGATTAATGAGTGAAGCTGGTTGTCCTGGAATTGCCGATCCTGGAGCAGTAATTGTAAAACTAGCACACGAAAAAGGAATTCAAGTTATTCCACTTGTTGGTCCATCTTCCATATTACTCGCAATGATGGGAAGTGGAATGAATGGACAAAGTTTTGCCTTTAATGGTTATTTACCAATAGATAAAGACGATAAAAAAGCAGCAATAAAAAGTTTTGAAAAACTTTCTTTTGATAAAAACCAATCACAAATTTTTATAGAAACACCTTACAGAAACAATAAATTTCTAGAAGATTTATTGCAACTATTACAACCCAATACCCATCTTTGTGTTGCCGCAGACATCACATTACCAACAGAATATATAAAAACATTTAGAGTTGCCGATTGGAAAAAGAATAAAGTTGATCTACATAATCGACCTACTATTTATATTATTCATAAAATGTTTTAGAAAACCTTATAGTATATAGATTACAGACTTATTAAGTTAAATATTTGTTAATTTTTATGCAAAATTAGCAAAACTCATTTTTTTTTTTTTTCAATTTTACAATGGTTAACCACAAAATTATTTATAAATTTAAATCATTAAAAAAAAATGAAAAAATTAATTTTTACGGCTATTGCATTAATAGCTTTTAGTAGTGTTTCAATGGCAAATACTATCTCGGATGAGAATGAAGTTGTTAAAGCAAACAATATTGCAGAAATTGAAAATTTAAAAGTGTTTAAAACGTCACCTCTAGAATGTTTAGCTGGTAAGTTAACAGTTTACAATCAAGCTATAGGTTACGGTATGTCATCTGATGAAGCTTCAACATATGCTTACCGATATTATTTTAGATGCATGGGTGAAGTTTTTTAATTATAAAAAAGCATATCTTAATGTTAAGATATGCTTTTAAAAAAATTTTATCTATGAAAAAAAATGCCTTAGTAATTATATTTTTGAGTCAAATTGTATATTGTCAAACAAATATTTTAGTTACATACAATTTAAAAATAACCAATGAATCTGGATTATTTAAAAATAATGAGTTTTTAAATGAAAATCTAAATAACGTTACAAGTAATGATAAGGATATAAAATTTATTTTAAATATTAATGATGATTACTCTAAGTTTTATTTTGATGCTAAAACTACAAAAGCTAACCAACAAATTAGTGATTTTGCATTGACTTTAGGAAGCTATTCCGGCATAGTCTACAACATTAAGAATGATTCAATACTTAAACAAATTAGTATTTTAGGAGATAAGATTTTCATAATAGATAATTCAATAAATAATTGGGACTTAGTAAACGAAACAAAATATATTGACAAATATTTATGTTTTAAAGCCATGTCAGAAAAAATTGTAAAAAATGAAGCTGGTGTTTTTAAATTTCCTATTGTCGCTTGGTACTGTCCTAGTTTGCCATATCAATACGGACCAAATGGTTATGGTAATTTACCTGGTTTAATTTTAGAATTACAGGTAAGAAATTCTATTTATGGAGTTAAAAACATTTTATTTGAAAAAATAAATGAATCAAATATATTTAACTTTAAAAATATAAAAATTTTGTCATCTGAACAATTGGAGTTGAAGTTAAAAGAATTTAACGGATTTGATGAACTTAAAAATTTAAAAGAATAAAATAAATTTTATAACTATACATAATTATTTAAAATTCTATGTAATTCTCAGCTTACTTAACATTTAAAAATAATGTTGAAAACGGTTCAACTAAAAAAGTTTTTAAAGCCATGACCTGGTGTGAAATGATTGGGACTATGGTTGCACATGATGTATTTATGTCAACAGGAGATACAGCTGCTGCAACTCGAGCAGGTAGAGCTGCACAAATTAGTTGTATGTTAGGATTATAATGTATTTTTACAACACTTGAATAATAAATTTTATTCAAGTGTTAATTTTAATTAAATTTATGAAAAAAAATTTTATTTTAATAATTTCTTTTTGTTTTATATATAGTTCTAGCTTATTTTCTCAAAGTAAACTTAAAGTAGAATACAATACAACTTTTTATGGTGATGTTTTCTCGAAAGGTTCTAGTAAAGAAAGTCAGGCAGTTGTTAGTTCTACAAAAGGAACAGAAGATAAAATAAAAACTTTAAATTTTAATTTAGTAATAAATAATAATTTGTCTATTTTTAGTTGTCAACAAGAACTTGTAAAAGATGGTGAGACATCAGGTGAAAAAATGGGTAAATTAGTTGCAGGTTATGATGATGTTTTTTATAAAGATATAATTTTAAAAAAACTTGTTAGTGAAAAAGAAGTAGCTTTTAAAAGATATAAAATAGATGAAGAGTACGATAACTTTATTTGGGAATATACTACAGAAGAAAAAGATATTCAAGGTTACAAATGTTATTTAGCAAAAACAAAGTTTTTACATCTTGATGTTTACGCATGGTACTGTCCATCATTACCATACCCATTTGGTCCTAGAGAATTTGGTAGTTTACCTGGTTTAATTTTAGAATTACAAAAAGGAAAATTAGTTTTTTTAGCAACTAAAATAAGTTTTGAAAATGTTGAAAATATAAATTTTGATATTGATAATATGAAAACTATGTCTAGAAAAGAAATAAATAAAATTATTGAAAAGGACACGGAAAATTTTTTGAATGGTAATTAACTCAAATGATTAAATTTACTCCAACTTACATTATATTTTTATTTCTTTATATTCCAACTTTTTTTTACTCTCAAACTAAATCTATATCAGGTATTGTCTCCGATAATTTAGAAAAACCACTTGAATCTGCCAATATAATAGCCAAACCATTACAAGAAAAAGCGACTTTAAAATTTGCTATTGCAGATAATAAAGGTCGTTATAAACTAGAACTTGATGCTACTATAAAATATGAAGTAACCGTTTCCTATATTGGTTATACAGAAGAAATTCTTATTGTTGATGCTAACACTACAATTACAACTCACAACTTTAAGCTTACAGCTACAGGAGAACAACTAAAAGAAATTATAATAAAACATGATTTTAAACCAATAATCATAAAAAAAGATACTATAACTTATGATATAAAAGCATTTGCCAACGGAAATGAACGAAAAATGAAGGAAATTCTAGAAAAATTACCTGGCGTTGAAGTTGATAAAAAAGGAAATGTTTTTGTTCAAGGTAAAAAGGTTACCAAAATGATGGTTGAAGGTAAATCGTTTTTTGGTGGTGGTTCTAAACTTGCTGTAGAAAATATTCCTGCCGATGCTTTAGAAAAAATAGAAGTTATAGATCATTTTAATGAAGTTGGTTTTATGAAGCAAGTTTCAGATAGCGAAGACTTAGCAATGAATGTAAAACTTAAAGCTGATAAAAAGAAATTTGTTTTTGGAGATATTGAAACTGGTGTAGAAATTGCTAATGATAATGGATTTTATCTTGCTCACACTGGACTTTTTTATTATGCACCCAAAACCAATTTAAGTTTTATTGGCGATTTAAACAATATTGGTAAAAGCACTTTTACATTTGAAGATTTATTGCGTTTTCAAGGTGGTGTAAGTAGTTATTTATCAGACAGAAAATCGTTTACCAATTTATATTCTTTTACTAATGATACTAATGATGTTGTTAAAAATCAATCTAAATTTGCTGCTTTAAATTACAGTTTTGAAATTTCACCTAAACTTACAATTTCTGGTTTTAGTATTTTTTCTAAAGTTTTTATGCAATCACAAATTGAAAATAAAAATGAATATTTACAAAATTCAATAGTAAATTTTGAAGATAAATTTCAAAATAATTCTACTAAATCTACTTTAGGAATTGGAAATATTAAATTAGATTATTCTGCCAATAAAAAAGAGAAATGGTATTATAACGGACAATATCAAATTAGTAATAATGATAACAATTCAATCTTAAATTCTTTTATAAATAATAACACAACTACTTTTAAAACATTTCAAAATGCAGATAATATAAATGTTAAACAGTACATAGAATGGCATAAAAATTATAATAATCACCATACAACCACTTTTGTAGTAAATCAAGCTTACGAAAAAAATACTCCACAAAATAGATGGTTTAGTGATCAACAATTTCTTTCTGGATTAATTCCGTTACAAAATGATTCTAGTTATACCATTGAACAAATAAAAAGAGTTAAAAATAATTCTATTGATGCATTATTTAAGCATTACTGGGTTGTTAATAATTTTAATCATTTATACACTAACGTTGGAAATAACTTTATAAATTCTATTTTTCAAACTAATGAAAAACAAGTTTTAACGAACAATTCTATAAACGATTTTGGAAATTCTGGATTTGGAAATAATGTAAAATACCAACTTAATGATGCTTATATTGGTACCGAATATAAATTTAAAATTGGAAAATGGACAAATAAAACAGGACTTTATTTACATCTTTACAATTTAAAAACCAATCAATCAAATTTAACTTTCACAACCAATAAAGCACTTTTTCAACCACAATTAAATAGTGACTATGAATTTAATAAATCAGAATCATTAAATTTTACATACAAACTTTCAAATACTTTTCCAGAAGTAAGCCAATTGGCTAATCAATTTACGTTGCAAAGTTATAATACTGTTTTTAGAGGAAACAGTTTGTTGCAAAACGAACAATTTCATACTGCCAATCTTAGATATAATAAAATGAATTTATACAAAGGAATTGTTTGGAATGGAATGTTAAATTATACTAAAAAGGTAAAAACTACAAGAAATGAAATTGTATTGAATGGTATTAATCAATTTTCTACACCAATTTTAACAGATAATCCTGAAACAAATTGGAGATTTAACGGTTACGTAAGTAAAAAGATTTATCGTTTTAATCTTAAATTAAATTCTAATTTAAATTGGTTTAATTATATTCAAAATTTAAATAATATTACAACCGAAAATAATAGAAATAGTCAAAATATTGGAATTACTTTTAAAACTGCTTATAAAAAATGGCCTGATTTAAGTATTGGTTATAATAAAGGTTACAGTAAGTTTAGCGGAATTACTAAAAGCAATTACCAATCTGATGAATTGAATGCAGATGTAGAATTTACTTTTAATAAGTATTTTATTTTTACTTTAGATTATCAAAATTTAAAAAATACCAATTCATCTAATCAAAATAATTTTTATGATATCGCAAATACTTCATTAAGATATCAAAAGAAAAATAGTCCTTTTGGATTTGAAATATTTATAAATAATTTATTAGATAATAAAATTAAAAATGAATATTCATTTTCAGATTTTTTAATTACGCAACAAAAAACTTATTTACTACCAAGAGTTTTTATGTTATCTGTAAGTTATAAATTATAATTAATTTTAACAAAAGACATAAATACATTAGCCCTGATTGAAATGGAAATCCTTGTTTGCCATTGCGAACAAGATTGGAATGTAAAGCAGGAATAAGGTAAATAGAAAATGCAAAACATTTGCTTCACAAAAACCATCAGCACAACCAATGGTTATATAAATTATTTTAAAGAAAATTTATTTTGCTTTTGCGTTATTATCTGCTTTTATATTGTGGGTTTCATAACCACCAAAATCTTGCATGTAGGTTTTTACAGAAGTGCCATAACTGTCTTTAAATTTTCTTTTTCCATTAGAATCTAAAAATTTTCTAACCGAACCTGCGCCACCAAGATGTGCTGCAGCAAGAATTCCAGATTCGGTAATTCTAACGCCACTTATTATCTGACCTCTATATTTTTTAATTTCATTTCTTAGTTCCCATTTATTCTTTTTAAGAAGTGCAATAAATGCTTTTTCTTGCAATTTTGGATGGTTTAAAAAATACAAACTGTCTTTAATTCCAATAGTTTCTAAAGTAGATTGACCAAACTGGTATTTACCTAAATATCCTAAAGTGTTTACTTTATTATATTTTCCTTGCGATTCTTTAAAAGCCAAAGCTTCTTTAAATCCAATAAAATGTTTTCCGACAAAAGGTAAAGAAAGACAAACATAATCAGATGATTTTAACGAAGGAAATTGATAGTTCAATTCTTCATTTTCATCTACATAAAACCAATCATGATTTTTAGAATTTAGTGGTTTAAAGCTTAAGCTTATAAAACCAACTATCACAACGATTGCTATATAGAAAGAGCATCTTTTTATCATAAAGTGTTATTTCTCAAGTGCTGTCACCATCTTGAATATTGACTTTGCAAAGATAAGCTATAATAGTAGATTCTGATAATCAATATGTTAATAGTTGTTAAAAATAGATTAAGTGTCCTTTTACATCGTTGAAATGCACTATTTCTAAAGTTGGTGCAGGAATTTTAATGGAATTGAAAATAGAAAAAAGTGTCTTTAAAGTATTAGATTTTGTTTTGATTTTGGTTAAATCCAAGTCTAAACTTAAATAAAACTGACGAGTTCGTTCCTTTTGAGAAAAGAAAACGGTGTTTACCAATTCATCTTTTCCGGTAATCATTCCTTCTGCGCCGTAACCAACAGCAACATTCAACCATTTTGGGATTTTTGATTTTTTAAAAAAAGAATGAAGATTGGCAGATAACCAATAGGTTTGTCCGTTATAGTCTTTTAAAACTTGTTCTTGAAGAGATTTACCTAATACGTTTGGTCTTGCAGAAGCATATTCTGTAGTATGAAATGAAAATTTTGGCACAATTCGTTGTTCGTTCCAAAGTAATTCTTGCGAGACAAACAATGCTGTTCCTCCAGCATTTGCAGTTACATCGCCAACAGAAAATCCCCATTCGGATGAAAATCCGTCAAAAACTTCTACGGTTGTTAAAAATGCAAATCCTAGTGTTGAACCATAAAGTAACTGACTTTTTTTATTTGCTCCAGACCATTTTAAAGCATTGGCTCCAAAACTTACTAAATGATACGAAGAAAAAATATGTCCCATTTTATCCATTTGCAACCATTGATTGTTGTCATTAATTGTTTGAAAATTGGATTTTGGATAATCTGCATACCAAAGTTGGTTCAGTCCAATTAGTGCAGTTGCTCCAATTAATGTTTCGGAAATTACAACGGTTTTTAATCTTAGTTTATTTAAAGTATCTGATGGTTTTAAAAAAGAATTTAATGAAGATTGTGAAAATCCTGAGATTGGATAAAAAAATGAAAACAAAAACAATACTTTAAAATATTTAGACATTTTATTGAATAGTTATTTGTTTTTATTTGGGTTTTGTCTAGTATCGAAAATTCTATTTATAAAAATTTTATCAATTCCTTCTCTGTAAGTTATTTTGTAATGACCTTCAATTAGTTTTCTATAACTTCTTTTTAAGTGTGTAAATTCTTCATCAACACTTCCAATTTTAGTAAAATCATAAATAGGGTTTTCTAAAATTTCAATAGTAGTTAGAATTGAATTAATGATTTGCGAAGCTAAAGCTACATTATATAGTTGTGAGTTAAATTTATAAGCTTTTTTTAAATCTTTAACTGCTCTAGAAGTTAAAAAAGTTGGTTTAATAACTATTTCCAATTTTTAACCATCTCTTTAACATCTGATAAACTATGAATATTGCCATCTTTAATATCCTTTTCAGATTCTTCAATCATTTTAGAGTTTTCAGATTTTTGTACATACTCTTTAGCTATTTTGTAAAAATTCTTAACAAAATTTGCATCGCTATTATCTATAATTTGATGAAGCTCTTTCTTTAATTCAATTGTACTCATAACATTTGAAATTTATTTAAACAAATATAAAACTATTTTAAATGTAAAATAAAAATAGTTTTTACCTTTTAGTTCCTTGCTCATTCAACCATTTACTGTACTTGGCTGCATTTAACTGATGTTGCGCATAAGTTGAAGCAAACTCATGATAACCAAAACGTTCTATGCTTGCGCAAAAATAAATATAATCATTATTGTCTGGAGATAAAACGGCATCAATTGCAGAAATATCTGGCATGGCAATTGGTCCTGGAGGCAAACCAATATTGACATACGTATTGTATGGAGAAGCAATCAATAAATCGTTATATAAAACTCGTTTTATAACTTGATCAAAATTATTATCGCGCAATTTTAAAGAATAAATAACAGTTGGATCTGCTTGTAATGGCATTCCTTGTTCTAATCTGTTAAGATAAACCTTTGCAACTTTTGGTCTTTCGTCTGCTTTTACAGTTTCTTTATGAACAATTGATGCTAAAGTTATCACCTCAACTGGCGTCATATTTAATCGTTTGGCTTTTATTAATCGTTCTTTTGTCCAAAATTTCTTGTATTCTGAAAGCATTTTATCTCTAAATTTCTCTGCAGAAACATTCCAATAAAACTCATAAGAATTTGGAATAAATATAGAAAATACATTGTCTTTATTGAACTGATTTTCTTTTAAAAAAGTAGCATCGGTAAAAGCTGCAATTAATTTAGTTGTGTCTGGTTCTATTTGAGAACTTACTCTTGCACATAAATTTTGCAACCGTTCTTGATTGTTAAATGCTAAATTTACAGGAATGTTTTTTCTTAAAGTTGCTACAAGAGCAAAATTGCCCATTCCTTTTTTTATTAAAAATCGTCCAGATTTTACGTTTTTATCGTACTTGCGAAGTGATGCCATCAATTCAAATCCGCTAATGTTTTCTATAAATGGAAAAACAATTTTTTTTGCCTCTTCATAATTAGAATTGGTTGGAATGGTTACATAAACTTCAACTTTATTTAAATTGGTGTTACTGGCAAAAAACTTAAAATAAATTACAGTAAATGCAAGTAAAAAAAGTGCAAATCCAATGCCTAATAGGAGTTTTATTTTCTTATTCAAGGTAAATATAATTTAATGTTGATGATTGATTAATTGAAAAATAGCTTCGTCTTGGTACTTATTGTCTATTAAATTCCAATCTTTTTTTATGCCTATTTTTTCAAAACCAAATGTAGTAAAAAGCTTTAAACTTGCCTCGTTATTGGTTCCAATATTTGCAAAAAGTTGATGCAATTGCAATTTATTAAAACTATAATTTATTAATAATTGCAATGACTCCTTGCCTATTCCGCGATTTCTATTGGTTTCGTTGTGAATTACAATTCCAATTCCTGCACGATTGTTTCTTGCATCAAAGTCAAATAAATCTATTAATCCAATTGCTTTTTGAGAGTTGTTTTTACAAATTGCTAGTCGTAACTGCTTGGCTTCATAAATATCTTTGTGCGCATTTTCTAGATATTGACGAATTAAAAATTTGCTGTAAGGCGTTTGTGTGTTTGACACATTCCAAATAGATTCATCATTTTCTAAAAGATAAATAAAATCTAAATCTTCTGGTTCTAATGCTCTTAAAAAACTATTTTCTCCTTTTAGTGTGATCATTTATTAGATACGATTTACGAAATTAGATTTACGATTTTTATTAGTTTACAGTTCTATTTCTCCTTCAAACACAAATGTTGCAGGTCCAATTAAAAATACATTTTCATAACTATTGTTAGTTTTATCAAATGTTACTTTTAGTTTTCCGCCTTGAACGTCTAAATTTATTGATGATGAATCTGTTTTACCTGTTGCGTGCATTGCAATTGCTGTTGCTGTTGCGCCAGTTCCGCAAGATAGTGTTTCGTCTTCTACTCCACGTTCGTAAGTTCGTAAAGCAAAATGATTTTGAGACAACTGATGTACAAAATTTACATTACTTCCTTCGTTTCCATAAAGAGAAGAGTTTCTAATTTTTGCTCCGTTATTTTTTACATCATAATTTTGCAAATCGTTTACCAAAGTTACGTGATGTGGTGAACCTGTATTTAAAAAAGTGTAATCGCTGGTAATTTTAATTTGAGATACGTTTTGCATTTGCAAAGAAACAATTTCATTTTCTAATATTGTAGCGTTATGCAAACCATCTATTGCAATGAAAATTGCACTATTTTCTATAACTTTTAAAAACTTGGCGAAGGCAACAATACATCTTCCGCCATTGCCACACATGGAACTTTGATTACCATCGGAATTGTAATAGACCATTTTAAAATCGTATTCTTGATGATTTTCTAATAATATTAATCCATCAGCACCAATACCAAAACGTCTATCGCATAGTTTTTCTATGAGTTGGATATTTTCTTTTGGGAAAAATTCTTGACGATTGTCTATTATTACAAAATCGTTTCCTGTGCCTTGATATTTATAGAATTTCATTGAAATTGATGTTTTTTTTAAACTATGATTTTAATTCTATGAATAATTAATTAGCCCTGATTGAATGGAAATCCTTTCTTGTCTTGAACTTGT
>NZ_JAYUPK010000146.1:0-13536 GCF_043760115.1 Flavobacterium sp. | reverse complement strand
AAATGGAATTTGAAGCTCAAAAAATATTTGATAAAATTGTACCTAAAAGTCTGTATGCAGCAAACAATTTAGGGAATATGGGCGAAGGATTATTTTCAATAGTTCAAAACGATTCATTATTCAACTCTATTTCTAGTTCTGTAATTCCAAAATCAAAATCCAAACTTTTAGCATTATCGGAAGAATCCTATAGCAGAAGCTTTTCAATTTTAAAAGTAAATAAAAATGCCTACGGTTTATTTTTTATGAGTGGAAGTTTATCGCAATTGCAAGCATACAAAGGTGATTATAAAAATGCTTATGCTAATTTATTAGAATCAAAAAAACTCGGTGATTCTCTTTTTTCTCAAAAAAATAAAAATGCAATTGCAAAACTTGAAACTGAAAATGAAGTGTTACAACTCAAAACCAATAACGAAAAAAAAGCCAATCTCAACAAAATCTTAATCGGTTCTTCAATTGGATTGATATTACTTGGTTTTCTTGGCTTTAGAAATTTTATAAACAAACAAAAACTCCAAAATCTTAAAATAACAGAACTCGAAAAAGACAAACAGTTACTTGCCATTGACTCTATGCTTAAAGGACAAGAAGAAGAACGTGGTCGAATTGCAAAAGACCTGCATGATGGACTTGGCGGATTATTATCAGGTACTAAATTATCATTTGTTAATATGAAAGAAAATCTTATTCTTACACCCGAAAATACAACTCAATTCGAGAAATCATTAAGCATGCTTGACACTACAATTAGCGATTTAAGAAAAGTAGCTCACAATTTAATGCCAGAAGCATTGGTGAAATTTGGACTGGATGAAGCATTGAGAGATTTTTGCAATAGTATTCAATCAACTACAAATTGCATAGTAAATTACCAAAAAATGGGAATCAGTAGAAAATTAAATACTACTACCGAAACATTTATTTACAGAATCATTCAAGAATTAGTAAACAACTCGGTCAAACACGCTCAAGCAAAAGAAATTATAGTGCAATTAACATTTGTTAACAACAAAATCGTAATTACTGTTGAAGACAACGGAAAGGGTTATGATACTAAAAGTGTAAATTTAAAAAAAGGCGATGGTTTAAATAATATTGATTATCGTGTTCAATTCTTAAACGGAAAAATAGATACTATAACCTCGCCCAATAAAGGAACATCTGTAAATATTGAACTCAATGCATAACAAAAATCCAATAAAATTATTTCTTGTAGATGACCATCAAATGGTTATTGAAGGTATAAAATCATTATTGCAAAACGAGAATTGTATTGAACTTGTAGGTTTTGCAACTACAGCAGAAAAATGCCTACAATTCTTTAAAATGCAAAGTTGCGATGTTATTTTAATGGATATAAGTTTGCCTGATAAAAATGGAATTGAATTGTGCAAATTCATAACCATAAATTATCCAAAAGTAAAAGTAATTGCGTTAAGTACACATAATCAAGGAACCTACGTTCGCAAAATGATGGAAAGTGGCGCTACTGGATATTTATTAAAAAATGCCGACAAACATGAAATAATTAAAGCCATTCAACTAGTTTTTAATGGTGAAAAATACCTCACATTTGAAGCTGAAAGAGCATTACGATACGAAAATGATTTACAAAATAAATTACCTCAACTCACAAAACGTGAAAAAGAAGTTTTGTATCACATTGTAGCAGGATTAACCAATTTACAAATTTCAGAAAAACTTTTTATAAGTATAGATACTGTTGACAGTCATCGCAAAAATTTACATAGTAAATTAAACGTAAAAAAAACAGCAATGCTCATTAAATATGCCAATGAAAATAATTTACTTCTGTAATTTAAAAAACCATTTTTTCCAAAGTCTCCAAAACATAAGTATGCATCACTTGTTTATAATCTAAATGAGTTACAATTCGTAACTTTCCTTTTCCAAGTAAACTAATAGAAATGCTTTTTTGCTTTAATTTTTCAATCACAATTTCATCAGCAATACCATCAATAGCCGAAAAAACTACAATATTGGTTTCAATAGGTTCTACAATTTTTATCCAAGAACATTGCTCTAGTTTTTTACCTAATTCTTTCGCTCTAATATGATCTTCCTCAAGTCTTTTTATATTGTTTTGTAAAGCATAAATTCCGGCAGCAGCCAAGTAACCAGATTGACGCATATTTCCACCAAATATTTTTCTAACTCTAATTGCCTCCTTAATGGTTTTGGCATCAGCAACTAAAACAGAACCAATTGGGCATCCCAAACCTTTAGAAAAACAAACTGATATAGTATCAAACAACTCACCAAATTGCTTAGGATGTTGCTTTTTAGCCACAAGAGCATTCCACAATCGTGCGCCATCAAGATGAAAAATTAAATTATTTTCTACACAAACTTGTTTAATTTTTTTAAGTTCCTCAATATCATAACAAGCACCACCACCTTTATTAGTAGTATTTTCAATAGCAACCATTTTTGTAAAAGGTGTATGATAAAATTCAGGATTATTAATCCCATCTTTAACCATTTGCGCTGTAATCATTCCTCTATCGCCATCTAGTAAATTAAAATTCACACCACTATTAGACGATGCTCCACCAGATTCATACAAATGAATGTGAGTCCATTTATCACAAATAATCTGATCACCAGGTTTCGTGTTTAACTTAATTGCAGTTTGGTTAGCCATAGTTCCAGTTGGAAAAAAAAGTGCAGCTTCCATACCAAATAAATCGGCAACAATTCTTTCAAATTCATTCACCGTCGGATCTTGCTTAAAAACATCATCGCCAACATTAGCGTTAAACATTGCCTGCAACATTTCAGCACTCGGTTTAGTAACCGTATCACTTATTAAATTTATTTCCATAATCTCAAAAACTAATCTTATTTTTGTAAAATAATTTGTAAAATAATTTAGAAGCCAATCCTGCTGTACGTTCCAATCTTTTTTAAAAATTCCTTTTTTTCTACCTTTAAAAAAGAGCTTCTTGCAGTCGCTTTTTTTAAACAAGAAAAAACAGCAATTTTTTAAAAAAGGATTTCCACTTCCATCAGGGCTAAAAACCAGTGCTACTAATTACATTTACTGCAAAAATAACACAATTTATGACAAATACCGAACAAATTAAAGGTATTGTAGAGCGTCTTGGTGCGTTAAGGAGGTATCTTTGACATTGATGCCAAGCTTATCGAAATAACCAATGAAGAAGAAAAAACCTTTGCACCCAATTTTTGGAACAATGCCAAAGAAGCCGAAATTATTGTAAAAAATTTAAGATCCAAGAAAAAATGGGTAGAAGATTTTGAAAAAGGCAACGAAATGGCCGAAGAACTTCAAATAACCTACGACTTTTATAAAGAAGGAGACGTTACCGAAGAAGAACTAGACCAACAATATGAACTAACAAACACACATATTGAAGACATCGAATTTAGAAACATGCTTTCAGACGAAGGCGATAATTTAAGTGCTGTAATTCAAATAACTGCTGGTGCTGGCGGAACAGAAAGTTGCGATTGGGCTGCAATGCTTATGCGAATGTACATGATGTGGGCAGAAAAGCAAAAATATAAAATAAAAGAATTAAACTTTCAAGAAGGCGAAGTTGCAGGAATAAAAACCGTGACTTTAGAAATTGAAGGCGATTTTGCTTTTGGTTATCTTAAAGGCGAAAACGGTGTGCATCGTTTGGTACGTATTTCACCATTTGATAGTAATGCAAAACGTCACACTTCATTTGCGTCAGTTTATGTTTATCCATTGGTTGATGACACTATAGAAATTGACATAAATCCCGCCGATATAGAAATTATAACATCACGTTCAAGTGGCGCTGGAGGACAAAATGTAAATAAAGTAGAAACCAAAGTACAATTGTTTCACAAGCCAACCGGAATTCAAATTCAGTGTTCAGAAACGCGTTCGCAACAAGACAATCGACAACGTGCCATGCAAATGCTAAAATCGCAATTGTACGAAATTGAATTGAAAAAGCAAATGGCACAACGAGCTGATATTGAAGCCGGAAAAATGAAAATAGAATGGGGTTCACAAATAAGAAACTACGTAATGCAACCTTATAAACTAGTAAAAGATGTTCGTACAGGAAAAGAAACTAGCGATGTAGATGGCGTTATGAACGGAAATATTGACGAATTTTTAAAAGCATATTTAATGATGATGGGACAAAAAGACTCAGAATAGTTTGAGCGTTCAATGTTAAAATAAAAAAATTTATAAATATAATAAATCATTTTTTTAATTATTTTCATTTCATAATTTGTAATTCATAATTTAAACCTATATTTGCACCGAGGATTCCGAAAGGAAGTTACACCTCACCACAATAGCCACTCGCTCCAGAGTGGCTTTTGTATTTTACAGAAACTCCCAAAATATTTTAAAATTATTTTAGGATTTTTATTTAGACAAACGTTATTATTTTTACAATACTTCTTTCAAAAACTGTAACATAGCTTTCCAAGATCGTTTATCTGCATTTTCATTATAAGCTGCACCTTTACTATTATCGTTTCCAGCTTTTTTTTCTGTAAATGCGTGAACAGCATTGGCGTAATATATCATTTGCCAATCTGCTTTTGCTGTTCTCATTTCATTTTGAAAAGATTTAACTTCTGTTTCTGGAACATAATTATCATCTGCGCCATGTAATACTAAAACTTTAGCATTTATTGTTTCAATTGGTCTTGCTTCACCCTTTCCTAATCCACCATGAAAAGAAACTACTCCTTTTACTTTCATATTACTTCTTGCAGCTTCAATTGCACCAGTTCCACCAAAACAGTAACCAATTACAACTACATTATCAGGATTTGCTCCATTTTTAATTAACTGATCTAATGCCAATTGAATTCTTCGTTGGTAATCTAAAACATTTTTTTTGTAAAATCCAGCTTGCTTTCCAGCTTCACTTGTATTATTTGGTTTATTTCCAACTCCATAAATATCTGCAACAAAAGCATAATATCCTAAATTTGATAATTCTGCGGCTACTTCTTTAGAATGGTCATCAATTCCCATCCAAGCAGGAAGTATTAATATTCCAGCTTTAGATTTTAAAGCTTTTAATGGTTTAGTAACTAATCCACTTAGTTTTTGTTCTCCATCATTATATTCAACTGGTTTTAATTGGGCCATAATTGAATTCGAACTCATTAAAACGGAACAAAACAGTAAAATAAATTTAGTTTTCATAATTTAGATTTTTTGTAAATGTAAAAATAAAATTTTCTAACAGATGTTAATTAGATAATAAAAAAAGCGTTCAATTTTTAGTTGAACGCTTTACAAATTGTATATTTTTATATTATATAAATATTTTTAGAAAATAATAAATTAATGCTGCAAGTACTGCTGATACTGGAATTGTTAAAACCCAAGCCCAAAGTAAATTAATAGTTACACCCCAACGTACAGCCGAAAGTCTTTTTGTAACTCCAACCCCAATTATAGAACCAGTAATTGTATGTGTTGTAGAAACTGGAATTTTAAAATGTTCTGTCATAAACAAAGTCAATGCTCCAGCAGATTCTGCTACAACTCCTTCAAATGCTGTAACTTTTGTAATTTTAGAACCCATTGTTTTTACAATTTTCCATCCACCACTTAAAGTTCCTAAAGCAATTGCAGAATAACATGCGAGAGGAATCCAACCTGGCATTTGTCCTGCAACTTCATTTCCTAATGCATCTTTAGATGGTAATTTAACATTCAAATCCAACCAACCTAATGATAAGTCAACATTCGGATTTGTATTAATGTATACTGCAACTGCGGCTGCAATAATTCCCATAACTTTTTGAGAATCATTTCCTCCATGACCTAAACTAAAAGATGCAGAAGATAAAAGCTGCATTTTCTTTAAAATAGCTTCAGATTTAGCTGTAGATAAACTACTAAAAATTAAATTAAAAATTGCAATACTCGTTATTATTGATGCAACTAACAGCCATTTAATATTTGCAGGTTCTGCAATTACACTTAAAAAATGTGAATCAAATCGGTGCTTTTTTATTTCATCATAACCTAACAATTCAGCATAAATAAACCAATAAACTATAACTAATAATGCAATTGTAAACAGTTTAGGTAGAATACTTTTCTTAGAAGAATAAAGTAACCATAACGACATAAAATAAGATATAATCATACCTATTAATGGTGCTAAAACTATAAATAAAATAATTATTAAAACGCCACTTGGCATTCCACCATCTTTTCCTGCTGTATACCAATTTACAATTTGATACCAATGTCTTGTTACCGTTTCTCCATGTTCAACCAAAGTATAATCTGAAAATCCGTGAACTGAAATTGCGTGAGCAATCGCTGCACCTGCAAATCCTCCAATAAGTGTGTGTGATGATGAGGAAGGAATTCCTAATGCCCAAGTTAATAAATTCCAAATTATGGCAGCAATTACTCCAGAAAGAATTACCAAAAGACTAATTTCCATAGTATTGGCAGTTTTAGCAACAGTATCTGCTACTCCAAAACCAAAAACCCAATAGGCCAAAAAATTAAAAAATGCCGCCCACATTACAGCTTGAAATGGAGATAAAACCTTAGTAGCAACAATGGTAGCAATAGAATTTGCAGCATCGTGAAAACCATTTATGTAATCAAAAACTAAAGCCAGAACAATAATAACAATAAGTAATGTCATATTTTATCTATTACGTTATTATTTAAGAATGTTTTACAGAAATTTGTTCTAAAACATTTGCAACGCTTTTACATTTGTCTGATGCCGATTCTAATGCCGAAAGAACTTCTTTATATTTGATAATATTTTTGGCATCGGTTTCGTTTTCAAAAATATCAGCAACAGCTTTGTCAAAAACCACATCGGCTTTACTTTCTAGTTTATTTATTCTCTTACAATAATCTGAAATGGCTTTTAGATTATTCATGTCTTTTAATTCGCCTATTGCTAAACCAATTAATTGACAAGCTTCTAGATTAATTTCGGTTAATTTTCTAATAGATTTTGTGATTTTTTCTACTTGATACAATCGCATTCTACTTGCCGCACCATGCATATAATCTGCAACATTATCAATTGCTTTTATCAACGAATGAATGTCTTCTCTATCAAATGGTGTGATGAAATTTCTACTTAATTCTAAGTGAGTTCTATGTGTAATTTCTTCAATAATTGCTTCTAATTCTTCAATTTTTTGAAAATACTCTTCTCGCTCAATTTTTGGAGCATTAACCGCTTCATGTAATGTTTCTGCAAGAACAATTAAATTAGCTGATGCTTGTTCAAATAGCGGAAAAAACTTTTTATCTTTTGGTACTAAAAACTGAAAAATACTGTTTAATGTCATTAGAATTTATTTAATTTAATAGTGCAAATGTATTCTTCTAATGTTAAGTGAATATTAACTTATTCAGTAATCTTAAAAAAATAATTATAAATAATGTAAGAATTATTGGGTTTGAAAACGTTTTCGTACTTTAGCAATTCCTTACCAAAAATAAACAATTTTAACTAATATGGACATAAACTTCAATAAAAACGAAGATCATAATAAACTTTTATTATCCGATTTAAAACAGCGATTTGCCAAAGTAAAACTTGGTGGAGGCGAAAAACGTATAGAGAAATTGCACAACGAAGGCAAAATGACAGCAAGAGAACGCATTGATTATCTGCTAGATGAAAAATCAAATTCTATAGAAATTGGCGCTTTTGTTGGCGATGGAATGTACAAAGAACATGGCGGTTGTCCTTCTGGTGGCGTTGTTATAAAAATGGGATACATAAAAGGTAAACAATGTATTGTTGTTGCCAATGATGCTACAGTAAAAGCTGGTGCGTGGTTTCCTATTACTGGAAAAAAGAATCTTCGTGCGCAAGAAATTGCAATGGAAAATCGTCTTCCTATTATATATCTTGTAGATTCTGCTGGAGTTTATCTGCCAATGCAAGATGAAATTTTTCCTGATAAAGAACATTTCGGACGAATTTTTAGAAACAATGCTATAATGTCAAGTATGGGAATTACTCAAATTTCGGCAGTTATGGGAAGTTGCGTTGCTGGCGGAGCTTATCTTCCTATTATGAGCGACGAAGCTATGATTGTAGATAAAACAGGAAGTATTTTCTTGGCAGGAAGTTATTTGGTAAAAGCTGCAATTGGCGAAAATATTGACAATGAAACTCTTGGTGGAGCAACAACTCATTGCGAAATTTCTGGTGTAACAGATTATAAAGCCAAAGATGATAAAGATGCGCTTGACCGAATTAAAAGTATAGTTGGTAAAATTGGTGATTATGACAAAGCAGGATTTAATAGAGAAAAATCAGTAAAACCAGCATTAGAAGTAAAAGATATTTACGGAATTATTCCAAAAGCAAGAACAGATCAATATGATATGTTGGAAATTATTAAACGTTTAGTTGATAATTCTGAAATGGATATGTACAAAGAAGATTACGGAAAATCAATAATTACTTGTTATGCCAGAATTGATGGTTGGGCAGTTGGAATTGTTGCCAATCAACGGATTGTTTCTAAAACTAAAAAAGGTGAAATTGAATTTGGTGGTGTAATTTACTCAAGTTCTGCTGATAAAGCAACACGATTTATTGCCAATTGTAACCAAAAGAAAATTCCGTTAGTATTTCTTCAAGACGTTACTGGGTTTATGGTTGGTTCCAAATCTGAACATGGCGGAATAATAAAAGATGGTGCCAAAATGGTAAACGCTGTTGCCAATTCAGTTGTGCCAAAATTCACAATTATTATTGGAAATTCGTATGGCGCAGGAAATTACGCAATGTGCGGAAAAGCATACGATCCAAGATTAATTGTTGCATGGCCAAGTGCAGAACTTGCAGTAATGGGTGGAACACAAGCAGCAAAAGTTTTAGCACAAATTGAAGCATCATCATTAAAAGCCAAAGGCGAAATTATTGATGAAGTGAAAGAAAAAGAATTATTTGACAAAATAAAAGCAAGATACGACGAGCAGGTTTCTCCTTATTATGCAGCTTCAAGATTGTGGACAGATGCAATTATTGATCCATTAGAAACTAGAACTTGGATTTCTATGGGAATTGAAGCAGCGAACCATTCTCCAATTGAGAAGAAATTTAATTTGGGAGTGATTCAGGTTTAGGTTTTAAATTTTAAGATAGTTAAATTATTAAACAGATTAAATAAACAATGGACAAAACATTTATTTTAGCAATTGCAAGCCCAATTTTTATAACCATTGGTGGTTTATTAACTTGGTTTATTAAATCAAAAAAAGATGATATTTTATTATCCGAAGAAAAATCAAGAGAATTTAAAATTAAAACTTATGAAGAATTATTAGAACCATTTATTACTGTTTTTACATTTGCACTACCGGAAGAAGAAAAACAGATTGGAATTAAAAAATTATCCTCATTAGAATATCGAAAATCAGGTTTCAACTTAATGACATTTGGCTCGGATGAAGTTGTAAAATCTTACAATAAAATAATGCAAGCATTTTTCACATTAAATACTAAAGACTTTACTGACGATGCAGAATATGCAATAATAATGCTTAGTTTAATTTCTGATTTACTTTTAAATATTAGAAAAGATTTGTATACAAAAAAAACAAAATTAAAGAGAAGTGAAATGCTAGAACCAATGATTACTGATATAAAAAAATATGAAGAAATAATAAATAATAGAAAATTATAAATTTATTAAAATCCTTTACATTAAATAATTTTTTTATGAAAACCTTACTAATAATAACTTTCATCATCACTTTTCAAGTCGTTACTTCCCAAACCTTCACAAGAAAAGATTCACTTCAAGGTGGATTAAGAATAGAGCGAACTTGTTTTAATGTGTTGCGATATGATTTAAATATCAAAATCAATATTGATGAAAAATCAATAGTTGGATTTAATGATATTTCTTTTAAAGTTGTTTCAAATACTTCTAAAATTCAAATAGATTTATTTGATAATATGGCTGTAGACTCTATTATTCATAACTCTAAAAAGATAGAATATAAAAGAGATTTTAATGCCGTTTTTTTAAATTTTCCAACAGAATTACAAACTGGAACTAATCAAAAAATAACTTTTTATTACTCAGGAAAACCTAAAATTGCTAAAAATGCTCCTTGGGATGGCGGATTTGTCTTTAAAAAAGATAAAAACGACAAACCATTCGTAGGCGTTGCTGTTCAAGGTACAGGCGCAAGTTTATGGTTTCCTGTAAAAGATTCGCAAAGTGATGAACCAGACAATGGCGCTACAATAAAAGTAGCAGTTCCAAATGGATTAATGAATGTTTCTAATGGAAGATTACTAGGAAGCGAAGATTTAAAAAATGGTTATACTCGTTGGGATTGGGAAGTAAAAAATCCTATAAATACTTATGATATTACAGTTAACATTGCCGATTATGCTCACATTCACGATTCACTAAACGGATTGGATTTAGATTATTATGTTTTAAAAGAAAATGAAGAAAAAGCTAAGAAACATTTTGAAGAAGTAAAACCTATGTTAACTTGTTTTCAATCTAAATTTGGAACGTATCCATTTGCAAATGATGGTTATAAATTGGTTGAAACTTTTTATTTAGGTATGGAACATCAAAGTGCTGTAGCTTATGGAAATAAATATAAAAAAGGATATTTAGGATCTGATTTATCTGGAACCGGAATTGGACTTTTATTTGATTACATCATCATTCACGAAAGTGGTCACGAATGGTTTGGAAACAGTATAACTTCATCAGATATTGCCGATATGTGGATTCACGAAGGTTTTACACAATATACAGAAGTTGTGTATGTAGAATGCTTGTACGGAAAAGAAAAAGCAGATAAATATGTAAATGGTTTACGAAGCAATGTTAGAAATAGCAAACCAATTATTGGTAATTATGGCGTAAACAATGAAGGTAGTGGAGATATGTATCCAAAAGGTGCTTTGCTTTTAAACACTATTAGAAACATTGTAAACGATGATGAGAAATGGTGGAAAATGATTTTGAAATACTCAGAAACTTTTAGACATAAAATTATTGATACAGAAACTGTTATAAACTTTTTTAATACAGAAAGTGGGATTAATTTAACTCCAGTTTTTAATCAATACTTACGTTTTCCTGACATTCCAGAATTGGTTATTAAGCAAAATAAAAAGAAATTAGAATTTCGTTGGAAAACAATGGAAACCAATTTTATTATGCCAATTGATGTAAAAATTAACGGTAAAGAAATGAGAATTAATCCAACTAATGAATTTCAAAAATCTAAATTCAAAATTAAAACGCTTGATGATGTTGAAGTTTTAAAAAATGAGTTTTATGTAAAAGTGATTAAGGAGTAAAAAATATTCTTGAAAACATTTTTATTAGATACTTGAAAAATAATCCTTAGCCAAATATTAAAATTTTTGACGGCAATGTGGTCAGAATAATTTATTAGTTTGCTTAAAATTTTAGTAACTTTAATATACTTTTATTATATTAATATATTATGTTGATGGTTTTCTAAAATGATTTTTTCAATCCTAACACTTCAGTTATTCCAAAAGTATATTTATAAAATATAATTATAAATAAACCTGACGAAATTGCAGAAATCATTAAAACTTGCATTAATTTTCTTTTCTTTTGGTCTTTTGAATTTTTAAAATTTATTCCAATTAAATATGGAATTAAAACCATAAAAAATGGAAATGTAAAATATGTCCCAAGTGCTATTGCAGTGTCACTTGATTTATAATTTAAATAAATCAAATAATATGAAATTAACGTTATTAATATTCCAAAAAAATAACTTTCATTTTCGATTTCTTTATTCTTTGCTAATTTTAAAATTATAAATACTGATTTCATTAATGAAATAAATATAATTATAAAAAAAGGTATAATTATTAATCCCATTTTAATTCTTTAATTTAGATTTCTATTTTCTATATTTTATTTTTTGAAATTGCAAATTTCTGTTGTCAGATGTCATTTTATTTTCCACAGTTTTCTTCATATAATTCCACAATTCTACCGTAACCATTTTTCTTAAAATCATCTTTGTTAATTAATTTCACCAAATCTGGACATTCCTGTCCAAAATGTTTTTCAATAATAGTCATAAAATATTTCCATGAGTTTACTGTTATTGAAAAACCACTTGCGTCTGCTTCGTAAAATTCTAATGAATAATCTTGTCCTTCTCGGTTTAAATATAAATCTCCAGAAGATGTAAAACTACCTGTAATTGATCCACCGCCAACAGCTCCACCACCAGCTCCAGTTGTCATAAACCAAGCCGAATAAAGATTAATTTTACCTTCTTTTATAACTTTAACACAAGCCCATTTTTTATGTGCTCTAAAAGAATTGTCTTTACTAAATACTCTAAAATATGCTAGATGCGTAATTGCAAATTTTACCTCTTGCCCTATTTCATTATAAACAATAAAAGATTTAATTTGTTCTAAAGGATATTTTTCAGTATTTCCTTTTTCATCTAATCTAAATTTAATTTTATTGTTCTCAGAATCATCTGGTATTTCTATAAATCCTTTTTTTATCGAATTATCAGAAAAAGTCATAATTCCAGAGTGAAATTTTGCTAAAGATACAAATGGTATTAAAATTAAAAGATAAATTAGTTTTCTCATTTTTAAATTAATTAGGTTTATTTTATTTTTTGTTTTATGTTTTTTCAATAATGTAGCTACTAAATTATATATTATTTCTAAAATCATTTTTATTGATTTATCTTAGAGATTTAAGTTTAAATTTATGTGAAGTAAAATATAGAACTATGCATTTACTATGCTTTAGTTTATACATTTCTATATAATTTCTGGATTTATGGAATATTGTTTTTGACAGAATATTTTGGAAAAATACAACATTAAACTAGCTTTGATTGAAGTGAAAATCCTTTTTTAAACTTTTAAGGTTCAAAAAAGATTGAAACGCAAAGCATGAAAATGGAATATCGAAAATACCCATAATATTCGCTTCTAATATTAACCCAAACTATCCTTACGAATAATCTTTCCATTTCCAGTTTCTTTAAATTTAGAAACAAAAATGATTTCTTTAGGTTTTTCATATTTATCTAAGCCATCGAAAATTGTTCTATCAATTTCAAATGGTTCTCCTTCTATAACCAAAATTACTTTTTCGCCTAGTTCTTTATCTTCTTTGGATGATATAAAATAACGTTGTATAATTTTGCCCGAAAGTTTTTCTTCAATTTGTTCTGGCATCAATTTTATTCCGCCACTGTTTATTACGTTGTCAATTCTGCCTAAAAAAACAAACTGATTTTCGTTAACCAATTCAACAATATCATTGGTTTCAATTACTTCTTCACTAATTCTTGGTGCGTGAATTACCATACAGTTATCGTCATCATAAGAAATAGTTACATTGGGCAAAACTGTAAATGCCTTCTCGCCTACTTTCTTGGCTGCAATGTGCGAAATGGTTTCTGTCATTCCGTAAGTTTCAAAAATTTGTGTCGGTAATTTTGATAACTGTTTTTCTAAAATCGAACTAATT
>NZ_JAYUPK010000145.1:0-5118 GCF_043760115.1 Flavobacterium sp. | reverse complement strand
ATAAAAAAAATTATAATTTTTATTAAAATTACAATTAAAGTCGGGGTGGCAGGATTCGAACCTGCGACCTCCTGCTCCCAAAGCAGGCGCGATAACCGGGCTACGCTACACCCCGAAAGCAAAAAAAGCGGAGAGTAAGGGATTCGAACCCTTGGTACAGTTACCCATACGCATGTTTAGCAAACATGTCCTTTCGGCCACTCAGGCAACTCTCCAAGCTCAATGAACGTAAATCTTTTAAGCGGTTGCAAATGTAAGGTTTCAATATAATATTTACAACAAATTATATTCTTTTTTTTAATATAATAATTAGACCTAAATGAACAACTTAAAAATCAACAGAATAGAAAATAATAAAACTGTTTTGTTCAAATAATTATCAATAAAATAGATTCAAAAATGTATTTTCCGTAAAAAATAGTAAATTTGCATTCTAATAAAATGTTTTAACATTCAATTTCTACTATAATTATGAACACAAAAATTGTAATAGTATCAGCAGTAAGAACTCCAATTGGAAGTTTTATGGGTGCATTATCAACAGTTTCAGCTACTCAACTTGGAGCTGCAGCTATTAAAGGCGCATTATCTAAAATTAATTTAGATGCCAATTTAGTAGACGAAGTTTTTATGGGAAATGTAGTTCAAGCTGGAGTTGGTCAAGCGCCAGCAAGACAAGCTGCAATTTACGCAGGATTATCTAATGAGGTTGCTTGTACTACTGTAAACAAAGTTTGTGCTTCTGGAATGAAATCTATTATGTTAGGAACTCAAGCAATTCTTGCTGGCGATGCAGAAATTGTTGTTGCTGGTGGAATGGAAAATATGAGTATGATTCCGCATTATGTTCAAATGAGAAACGGAGTAAAATTTGGACCAACAACTTTGATTGATGGAATGCAAAAAGATGGTTTAGTTGATGCTTACGACAATAATGCCATGGGAGTTTGTGCCGATTTATGTGCAACTGAATACAAAATATCAAGAGAAGAGCAAGATGCTTATGCAATTCAATCGTATGAACGTTCTACAAATGCATCAAATGCTGGAAAATTTACTAATGAAATAATACCAGTTGCTGTTCCGCAAAGAAATGGAGATCCAATTATGGTTTCTGTAGATGAAGAGTTTACAAACGTAAAATTAGATAAAATTCCAACTTTAAATCCAGTATTTACTAAAGACGGAACTGTTACTGCAGCAAACGCATCAACAATAAATGATGGCGCAGCAGCTTTAATTTTAATGACAGAAGAGAAAGCAATTTCTTTAGGATTAAAACCTTTAGCATTCATAAAAGGTTATGCTGATGCTGCACAAGAACCAAAATGGTTCACAACATCTCCAGCGAAAGCATTACCAAAAGCGCTAAAAAAAGCTGGAATTTCAATTTCTGATGTTGATTTTTTTGAATTTAATGAAGCTTTTGCAGTTGTAGGTTTAGCAAATGCTAAAATTTTAGGATTAGATAATGATAAAATAAATGTAAATGGTGGAGCAGTTTCGCTTGGTCATCCTCTTGGATGTTCTGGAGCAAGAATTGTGGTAACTTTGATAAATGTTTTACAACAAAATAATGCTAAAATTGGTGCTGCAGCTATTTGTAATGGTGGTGGTGGTGCTTCTGCAATTGTAATTGAATTGGCATAATAAAATTTGTTTAACAATAAATCTAAAATTTTATAAACTTTATTCCTAACTATAGAATGTTTGCCATTTGTAATTTGTCTATAATACCTTTACGAATTGAACCTAGTGATAAAAGCGAAATTGTATCGCAAGTATTATTTGGTGAACATTTTGAAATTATTGAACAACAAAAAAGTTGGACAAAAATAAAGTTGCATTTTGACGATTACGAAGGATGGATTGACACCAAACAATATCAAATAATATCCGAAGAAAATTATAAATTACTTTGTAAAGAAGCGGTTGTTTTAAATTCTGATCTAGTTGAATATGTATCTGATAAAAATAATGTATTAATTCCAATTACACTTGGAGCATCTTTATCGTTTTTAAATCACAGTGATATAAATACTGATAATTATGAATTTGAAGGATTAAAAATTAGTGGAATAAAACCTAAAAACAATATTGTTGCAACTTCTTATTTATATTTAAACTCACCATATCTTTGGGGTGGAAAAACACCTTTTGGTATTGATTGCTCTGGTTTTACACAAATGGTTTATAAATTAAATGGCTATAAATTACTTCGAGATGCATCGCAACAATCTTCTCAAGGTGAGGTTTTAAGCTTTATTGAAGAAAGTGAAGCTGGAGATTTGGCATTTTTTGATAATGAAGAAGGTAAAATTATCCACGTAGGAATAATTTTAGAAAATAATTACATAATTCACGCAAGTGGAAAAGTTAGAATTGATAGATTAGATCATCTTGGAATTTATAATGCCGAACAAAATAGACATACTCATCGGCTAAGAGTGATTAAAAAAATTATATAAAAAATATAAAACTACATTTTAGCTTTTAATGCTTTGTATTTCTCAGTCATTTCAAGATAATTATAAACAGACAATAAATTACTTTTTACAGTTTCATCTTCTGGTTTAATTTCATAAGCTTTTTCTAATAATGGTAATGCGCTTTTAAAAATTTTAGCTCTTTCTGCTTTTATAAGATCATACTTTTTTAGCTCTTTATCAGATGTTCCAGTAATAGCATTCATATCTTTTACCAATTTTGCATCTGGTTGTAATTTTAAAGCGGATAAATTTAAATAGGCATTATAATAATTAGGATCAACAGCTATTGCTTTTAAATAATATTTTTCTGCATTTACAGCATCATCAGCATTTGTTGACATTACTCCAAGATTATAATTTAAATCGGCATCATTTGGATTTTTTTCTAAAGCACTTTCAATAGCTTTTTTATAAGAAACCATATCTTTTAGAGTATAGTACAAATCTGCTTCTCCTAAAATTAAAGAAACATCATCTGGACTGGCTTTTCTAGCTTCTGAATAAACTGCCAAAGCTTCTTTAGTTTGACCTTTTTGAGTTAAAAGAAAAGCAAGATTTTTATAAATTTCTGGCTTTTTAGATTCTGCTTTTTCTTCTCTTGGAGAACTATGAGTTCCAATTCTAACTAAATTATCTCTATCCGTTTTAGATGTGTAATATTCTTCTTTAGTAGTTGCTTTGTTTACAGCAAAGTATTGAGTTGCATCTCCAGAATAATTAATATCTTTCAATTCTTGATAATATTTAAATGCTAAATCATTTTCTTTACCATTTACTGCAAAACTTGCTGCATAATACAAATTATCAACGTCTTTTTTATCCATTTTATATATAGAATACAAAACTTCTGCGGATTCTTTATATTTCTGTCCTTTATATAAACCATCAGCGTAAGCAAGCATTACTGGTTTATAACTTCCAATAGTTTCAATAATATCATCAGTATAAATTTTCTTTCCAGACTTTTTTTCAAATTCTAAAGTGGCATTTAAACTACTTTCTAAATCTGAAACTGCTTTTGGAGTAATATATTTAAATGTTTGTAAAGGCGTTGCAGTTGGTCCTAAAACTGTTATATCCAAAATTGGTGTCATTGCCTTATAAAAATTTGTATACACTTTATCGCCTTCTTCTGTAGCTAATGTTTCTAATTTATTTATATTAGCTTTATAATCAATCATTTCTGCTGCTGTTGGAATTTCCTTAGCATAAATTTTCTTCAATGCTTTTAATTCCTCTTTTTGTGCAAAAGTAGCAACAGAAACTAATAATGTTCCGGCAATTAAAATTTGTTTTACTTTATTCATAATAATACATTTAAATTTATTTATTAAAAAACCAATTTTAAAAAGTTGAAATACAATCTAAAATTGGTTTGGTTTTTATTACTTATTCTTCATCGTCTGAATCTTCTTCTTCAGATTCATCCTCTTCAACAACTTCATCGTCGTCGTCGTCGTCGTCTGCAACTCCATCATCTTCAAGAATTTCCAATACTGGTTTTACTCTTTCAATTACTGGTGCATCAATAACATTTCCATCTTCGTCAACAATAACTTCTTCAACATCATCTTTCATAACCTTAGTTACAGCTGCGATAGAATCGTTTCCTTTAATATTAATAAGTTTCACTCCTTGCGTTGCTCTTCCCATTACTCTTAAATCTTCAACTGCCATTCTTATAGTCAATCCAGATTTGTTGATAATCATTAAATCATCAGCATCGGTTACCGAATTTATAGAAATTAATTTTCCTGTTTTCTCTGTGATATTCAATGTTTTAACACCTTTTCCACCACGATTTGTAATTCTATATTCGTCTAAGCTTGAACGTTTTCCGTAACCATTTTCTGCAACAACCAGAATTTCACTGTTCATATCATTTACAGAAACCATACCAATTACTTCATCGGTTTCATCTTTTAACACAATTCCACGAACTCCAGAAGCTGTTCTTCCCATTGGACGTGTTTTAGTTTCTTCAAAACGAACTAATTTACCAGATTTTACAGCCAAAATTATCTGACTTGTTCCGTTAGTTAATTCGGCCGCCAATAATTCGTCACCTTCTTTAATTGTAATTGCAGCAACACCATTAATTCTTGGTTTAGAATATTTCTCTAAAGATGTTTTCTTAACCTGACCTTTTTTGGTAACCATAATAAGATTGTGGCTGTTGGTATATTCTTTATCTTTTAAATCTTGGGTACAAATAAATGCTTTAACTTTATCGTCTGGCTCAATATTTATAAGATTTTGTAATGCTCTTCCTTTAGCAGTTTTACTTCCTTCTGGAATTTCATAAACACGCATCCAGAAGCATTTTCCTTTTTGTGTAAAAAACATCATGTATTGATGATTTGTAGCAACAAACATGTGTTCTAAGAAATCTAAATCTCGAGTTCCAGCTGATTTTTGACCAACACCACCACGATTTTGAGTTTTATATTCGGTCAAATTTGTACGTTTTATATAACCAGCGTGCGATATTGTAATAACTACATTTTCGTCAGCAATTAAATCTTCGATGCTTACATCACCACCAGAATATTCGATAAGTGAACGACGAGCGTCACCATATTTATCTCTAATTTCAATTAACTCTTCTTTAATTAATTCCATTCTCAAT
>NZ_JAYUPK010000144.1:0-2346 GCF_043760115.1 Flavobacterium sp. | reverse complement strand
AATAATTCTATTATGAAAAAATTTATTTGTCTTTTTGTTGTAACTATTTTTGTTTTTAGTTGTAGCAATGACGATTGTGATATTCAAAATACCGATGATAATTTATGTGGTGGTCAAAATTTAGGAATTGACGAATTAGGTAGATTTTCTTTTTTAGTTTATACACCAGTTAATGGAATATATGTAATTGAACAATCCTATTCTAAAAGATGGAATTGGAGAACATATAATGACACAATTGAAGTTGCAGGAAATGTTTCTGAATATTCTACAAAGCACATTTTTTTTAAAAAAAACGGCAATTGTATAGATTATTTATCAAGTAGAGATGTCTATTTTGATGATAATGTTGTATTTGATGAAAATGGAAATATAATAAGTGGTGGCTATTCTTGGAGTAATTATAATGATTTACAATTTAAACTTCAAAAATATCATCAAAATAAAATATTAATAGGAGAAGTTAGTAGTATTAAATTTTGGATGGAATTTACTCCAGATGTACACAGACAAATTCCTTGGGAATACGAACAATATTATCATAATTAAAAGTATAATTTTTAAATTAATGAATTTCAAATCCTTTTAGTTTTTTAAAACTAAAAGGATTTTTAATTTAATAAATCAAATTCTAACCCAAAACCACCAAATTCTAATTCATTCATTTATTACAAAAAAGTAAATACTATATTTGGTTATCAATTTCTAGTAAATGAAACTAAAACTACTTTTTTTACTTTTCTTTTTTTCAAATGTCTATGTCTATGCTCAAGATAAAACAATAGATAGTTTGTTTTTAGTTTTAAAGAATGCTAAAAATGAAACAGATCAACTAAAACTGTTCAATACAATTTCAGATCAATACAAATATTCTGATGGAAATAAAGTTGCAGAATTTGGAAACAAAGCATTGCAATTATCCAAAAAATTAGACAACAAGATTGAAGAAGGAAATGCCTATCTAAATCTTGGTAACGCAAACATTATTCTTGGGAATTATCCAAAAGCTTTAAATTATTTTTCTTCTGCCAAAACTATTTTTGAAAATCAATCAAACAATAGTGATGCTAAAAAAGGTTTGGCAAAAGCTCTTGGAAGTATTGGAATTGTATTTTCTGAGCAAAGTAATTACACTAAATCGTTAGAGTTTTATTTAAAATCGGTTACGATTTATGAAGAAATAAACGACCAAGAAAAATGTGCCAAATTGTACAACAATATAGGTGTAATTTATCAATCTCAAAAAAATTATACCAAAGCAATTGTTTATTTTGAAAAAACTCAAAAAATTCAAGAAAAATTAAAAGATGTAAACATTGGAATTACCTACACCAATATTGCCAACAGTTATTTGAATTTAAAAAATAACGAAAAAGCATTTAATTTTTATTTAAAAGCAAAATCTAGTTTAGATATAAATCCAAATCAACGTGCTTTGGGAGAATGGTATAATAATTTTGGTTTGTATTTTAAACAAACTAATAATCCAACAAAAGCAATAGAAAACTGGAATTTAGCCATTATAACTTTTAAAAGTATTGATGATAAATTTGGAATTCAAGATTCGTATCATCATTTGGCGCAACTAAATTTTGAACAAAATAATTTTCCAGAAGCTTTAAATTTTACTACTAAATCTTTACGACTAGCAACAGAATTACAAGTTCTTGAACAAAAAGTAATTTCAGAAAAATTACTTAGTGAAATTTATCAAAAACAAGGAAATACTAATTTATCATTAGTTCATCTTAGAAATTTTACCGTTTTAAAAGACAGTTTGACTAATGAAGAAAACATTAGAAAATCGGTTGAAGTTGCTATGAATTATGAATTTCAAAAAAAGCAAGACGAACAGAAATTAGTGTTGAAAGAAGAATCAAAAAGAAATAAATTGTGGTTACTTTTTTCTGGAGTTTCACTTTTATCATTAATCGGAATTGGATTTTTAATTTACAATCGCAATCAAGTAAAAACTAGATTAACCTTGCAAAAAGAATTGGCAGAATATGAACAGAAAGCATTGCATTTACAAATGAATCCGCATTTTGTATTTAATTGTTTAAGCTCTATTTCTAGTTTTATTGTAAACAATAGTACAGAAGCTGCAGTAACTTATTTGGCAAAATTTTCTAAACTAATGCGATTAACATTAGAATATTCTAAAGAATCGTTAATTCCTGTAGACAAAGAAATTGAGAGTTTGGATAATTATTTACAACTAGAACAACTTCGTTTTAATAATAAATTTTTGAGTTATATATTTAGCTTCTGTATTATTTGATTTTGATAAATAGGCATTTCTTTCATCATTCTTTCAATTGTCTTGTGAAATATAGTTTCTTTGAA
>NZ_JAYUPK010000143.1:0-37083 GCF_043760115.1 Flavobacterium sp. | reverse complement strand
TCATCGCGATCCATATTTTCATATTCAATTCTGTAAATTGCAGAATACATTTCGGCACGACCAACGCCATGATAACAATGTATTAAAACCGGATAATTATCTGGATTGTCCATAATTTTAAAATAAGTATCCAAGTTTTTTTGAACCGGAACTTGATCTGAACCATTATTAAAATAATTTACGCCTTTAATTTTGGCAACAGCTTCTTTTTCGGCAGTCAACTCTTTTGGAATTTCTGGATTGTTTACATCATCGCCAGTTCCAGGAAAACGCAAATCAACTATACTTTTTATTTTATATTTTTTTACGTATTCTTCTATTTCGTCTGGTGGAATTACACCACTTTTATAGACTTTTCCTTCGGTAATGGTTTCAAAATTATGATTGATGTTCATATCATAAACATACTTTCCTACTCCAACCAGAATCAAAGTAAAAACAACTAGTAAAATTTTCTTTTTAGTACTCATATTTTTTTATTTAGATGCCAATTTTTTATCAATTACACGTTGCATATAATCTTGAATAAATGCTTTGCATCGTGTAGCAAGCAATTTCATTTCATCATTTTCAGATTTTATCAAATTGATTTTTAAATCTTTATCGTTTTTATCATAAAAACCTAAAATAGTCTTTCCGTCAAAGGTACAAATATAATTTCCAGTCATAAACTGATACATATTGGAAGAATACCTAACTACAAATGGCGGAATTTCCTTATCGTTTATCAAACTTCTACCCCAACTTCTAAACGGTTTTTTATATCCAATAATATCTAAAATTGTAGGATATAAATCTATTTGCTGTGCAAAATCGTTGTTCACTCCAACATATTTTCCGCTTGGAGAATAAATCATCATTGCAACTGCACTCTTGTTCATTTCTTTAAAATATTCATCATAATAAATTAAATTTCCATGATCTCCAACAAGTACAAAAATAGTATTATTAAACCAAGATTGTGTTTTGGCTTTATTAAAAAATTGCTTTAACGAATAATCAGTATAACCTATACATTTGTGCATTTCGTTTGTACCTAAAGGAAATTTACCTTTATATTTTTCTGGAATTTGATACGGTTCATGAGAAGAAACAGAAAATAAAGTTGCCATAAAAGGTTGCTTCTTTTTACTTATTTCTTTGTTAAAATACTGCATAAATGGTTCATCCCAAATGCCCCAAACTCCATCAAAATCGGCATCGTTATTGTATTCATTTTTTCCATAATAATTGTCAATTCCTAGAATGTTTCCGTAACCTAAAAATCCCATAGAACCATTTGGCGCACCATGAAAAAACGAAGAAGAATAACCAATACTTTCTAAGGTTGAAACTAGCGATTCTGTTGGTTGTTTTGGATATGGAGAAGACGTAAAAGCATCTTTAAACGAAGGAATTCCTGCTAAAATTGACGACATTGCATGAATGGATTTGTAACCGTTTGAATACGCATTAGTATAAATCATACTGTGTTGCGCAAGCGAATCTACAAATGGTGTGTAACCTTTGTAATCCTTTATGTTCATTTGTTTGTTGAAACTTCCAAAATATTCTTTAGCGTTACTTTCTAATATTAAAATTACAATATTTGGCTTGGTTTCTGGGTTGTTATTATATTTTTTTATAGGTTTTACAAGTGAATTTATTGTTGCTTCATCAACCAAATTTATCTTCTTAAAACTATTGCTAAACATAGTTCTAATTAAGGCAAATGGTGTGTTTAAAACCAAATCGGCTTGCGACGGATTTTGAACATATCGACTTGCATCCAATAAATTAATTGGTCGTGTACTTTTCTTAAAATCGCCACGAATTCCGCCCACAATTAATGTTGCGATTACTAAAAATCCGATTATAGAAAATCCAAAATATTTTACCGTTGGCGCATGATGTATAAAATTGGTTTTGAATTTTTTGTATAAATAAACCCAAACAAATGCCAATAGAAAATACAATAAGAAAACGTGCCAGTAATTGAGAACAAAATTTAAAAACAACAATCCTTTATTACTTTCATGTTCTAATGAATCTACTGCGGCAATTGTAGATCTACCAAAATTATATCGGTAGTAAATAAAATCTACAAAATTAGTAGCATAACCAATAAGATTTGGAATAAAATAAAGATAAAAAAGTATTTTTTGATAGGTAATTTTGGTATTTACAACCAACGGAAAAATTGAAAAAACTATAAAAAGTGCATTCAAATATAAAATTGCCGTGGTGTCAAATACCAATCCGTGATAATACAATTTAAAGAAATGGGATATTCCATCAATTTCTAT
This sequence comes from Flavobacterium sp., assembly GCF_043760115.1. GTDB lineage: Bacteria > Bacteroidota > Bacteroidia > Flavobacteriales > Flavobacteriaceae > Flavobacterium. The sequence goes on along the minus strand of NZ_JAYUPK010000143.1, from coordinate 34,798 downwards.
TAAATCTGAATTGTATAAAAAGAACAATAATCTGGCAATAAAATAAAAAATATAAGCCAATAAAATTCTGTAAGCAAGAACTTTATACTCATCAAATCTATGAATTTTTTTCATTTATAAATTGGTAATTTAAGATACAAAATTACATTTTTAAGAATTATAAATATTAAATTTTAAATAAATATTGTGAATGATTATTTTATTAATTAATTTGCGTAAAATTTACTTACAATGACCTCAATTTCTAGACTTTTTGATTTTGCTTACCATCAATTAGAAAAATATAATATTCCAGATGCTTTAGTTACTAAACAAAATGGCGAATGGAAAAAAACTTCAACGCAAGAATATGTAAATCAAGCCAATACCATTTCTCGTGCTCTGTTGCGTATGGGAATTCAAAAAAATGATAAAATTGCTATAATTTCTTCTAATAACAGAACCGAATGGCACATTATGGATGTTGGTATTTTACAAACTGGCGCACAAAATGTACCCATTTATCCAACAATTTCTGAAACTGATTATGAATATATTTTAAATCATTCAGAAGCAATTTACTGTTTTGTATCTGATGATGAAGTACTTAGAAAATTAAATTTGATAAAACATAATGTTCCAAATTTAAAAGAAGTTTTTAGTTTTAATGAAATTACAGGTTGTAAAAATTGGAGTGAACTTTTAGAATTAGGAAAAGATACTAGCAATCAAGATGTTGTTGAAGACCGAAAAAATAATGTAAAACCACTTGATTTAGCCACAATAATTTACACATCTGGAACTACAGGAAAACCCAAAGGTGTAATGCTTTCGCACAATAATATTGTTTCTAATGTTTTAGATTCTGCCAACAGAATTCCGTTTGATGCAGGAAAAAGTCGTGCCTTGAGTTTTTTACCTATTTGCCATATTTACGAGCGAATGGTAACTTATATTTATCAATATTTTGGTTGTTCTATTTATTTTGGAGAATCTATAGAAAAAATTTCAGATAATGTAAAAGAAGTGCAACCAACTGTTATGACTGGTGTACCAAGATTAATTGAAAAAGTATACGACAAAATAATTGCCAAAGGAAGTGAGTTAACTGGAATAAAAAAGAAATTATTCTTTTGGGCTGTAGAATTAGGATTAAAATATGAACCTTATGGCGTAAATGGTTTTTGGTATGAATTGCAATTGAAAGTTGCCAGAAAATTAATTTTTAGCAAATGGAAAGCAGGTTTGGGCGGAAAACTAGATTTAATTGTAAACGGAAGCGCAGCGTTGCAACCAAGATTGGCTAGAATATTTGCAGCAGCGGAAATTCCAGTTATGGAAGGTTATGGATTGAGTGAAACATCGCCAGTAATATCTGTAAACGACCAACGAAATGGCGGTTTTAAAGTTGGAACTACAGGAAGAATTATTGATAATGTAGAAGTGAAAATTGCTGCCGATGGCGAAATTCTGTGTAAAGGTCCAAATGTAATGATGGGTTATTTTAAAGACGAAGCGCAAACTAAAGAAGTTATTGTTGATGGTTATTTTCATACTGGAGATATTGGCGAGGTAGATGCCAACGGATTTTTAAAAATTACCGATAGAAAAAAAGAAATGTTTAAAACCAGCGGTGGAAAATATATTGCGCCACAATTGCTAGAAAATACTATGAAACAATCGCGTTTTATAGAGCAAATTATGGTTATTGGCGACGGACAAAAAATGCCAGCAGCTTTTATACAACCCAGTTTTGATTTTATAAAAGAATGGGCAAAATTGCACAATTTAGACATTGGCACAACCAACGAAGAAATTATTTCTAACATAAAAGTTATTGAAAGAATTCAACTTGAAGTGGATACCTTAAACGAAAAATTTGGTAATTGGGAAAAAATAAAACGCTTTGAACTAACTCCAGATTTATGGACAATTCCTGCAGGTCACCTTACGCCTACTATGAAATTGAAACGTAAAATTGTTATGGAGAAATATATTAATTTGTTCCATAAGATTTATGATGTGGTTTAAATTAGTTTTTAGCCGTTAAGGCACTAAGTTGCTAAGTTTTTTTAAAACTTCTCAAAGTGATTACTGATTAATTGTGTAGATTCAGGTGTATTTTACTGTGAGATTTTAAATTTGATATTTCTTGTAGAATTGTTCTGTTATGTAGAAAACGGTGTCTATGAAATATAAATTATTTTGAAATGTAAGTACATTTTCATCGTGTAAATCTTCAAGAATAATACCCAACTGTGGATTATAATAATCGTTATTTTTTTTATTGAGAAATCCATTTTCATATAGAAACTTTTTTACAATTTCTAAATCAGTAGTAGTATCTAATTTTATAAAGTCTTGTTCTACAACAGCATATAAAACGTTTTCTATTTCATAAAATCCAATTAACTCATAAGAAGTATCTGGAAAGAAAAAGTTATTTAGAAGTAAATTATTTAGATAATCTTCCCAAGTTTCATAGTAAATTGCGTCATTAAGCTTTATAACCTTAAATGCATCAAGAAGATATACTTTTTGTTCTGCACCAGATGAAACAAATGAATTAATATCAATTGATGTAACCCAAAATTTATTTTTAATACAAAATTCTTTTATAAGCGTTGCTTCTTCAAGTTTGATTTGCTTACTTTCTTTAAATTCTTTGCTTGTCTTCTTGCCTCTTCTAAGGTAATTGGCAATCTTTTGGACAGCATCTCCATTCCTAACTTGGCTCTTTCCTGAAATGATATTTTGTAGTTCATGTTTCATAACGTTTGTTAGACAAATGTATGGAATTTAATTTTATTTGTTAGCATGCTGATTTTAAAGTGTTTAATTTTTATTTTTAAAAATACAACCCAATAAATGATGTAAAATGATGAAAATACAAACCAATAAATGGTGTAAAATGATGAAAATACAGACCGATGAACAAGTTGATTATTGAAAAATACAATAATAGTGTAGCTGAAATTGAAGTTGTAAACACTTAACTTGGCTCTTTCCTGAAATGATATTTTGTAGTTCCTATTTCATAGAATTTGTTAGACAAATGTATGGAAATTAATTTTATTTGTTAGCATGCTGATTTTTAAGTGGTTATTTTATATTTTTAAAAAAACAAATTAATAATGTGATTGAAATTGAAAAATATATATCATTCAAACCTTTTTAAAATTTTAATAGATTTTTTTATAAATGTAATCCAAAGTAATAAACATCTTAATGAAGCAATTTTACAAAAAATAACTGAAATTATGAAAGAGTGTATTTAATTTCTTTAACAACCTTTGTAATGTTATGGAAATGGTTTCATAATTTAAAATTTTATAAAATGAAAAAGATAATTTTGTTATTTACATTAGTAGTTACTTCTGTATTTTTTAATTCTTGTAATAGTGATTCTTCTTCTAAAAGTTATCCTTACAATGTAAGAATGACAGATGCACCTGCACCTTATGATGAAGTAAACATCGATTTACAAGCCGTTGAAATAAGTGGTAACAATGGTGAAACAGTTTTACTAAGTACCACAGCTGGTATTTATAACTTATTAGATTTAAGCAATGGATTATCAACTTTAATAGCTACAAGTGTATTAAATGATTCGAAAGTAGGACAAATTCGATTAATACTTGGTTCAGACAATACAGTAGTTATTGATGGAGTAAGTTATCCACTTAGTACACCTAGTGCTGAGCAAAGTGGTTTAAAACTACTTGTTAATCAAACTCTTGAAGCCGATATTCAAAATGAAATTTTAATAGATTTTGATGCCAATGCTTCAATTATTCAAACAGGTAATGGTTCTTACAAACTTAAACCAGTTTTAAGAACTATTGTTACGGCAATAACTGGAAATATTAAAGGTAATATCACACCAATAGGAGAATTAGCAATAGTAAGTGCAACATCGTCTACAGGTATTGTATATTCGAGTAATGTAAATGCACAAGGTCAGTTTCAAATTTCTGGACTTTCACCAGGAACTTATTCTTTCACAATAACTCCTTCTTTACCATTTTTGCCTGTTACTCAATTAAATGTTGTTGTAACTGCAGGTTCATCAACCAATGTAGGAACTATTGCGTTTTAAATTAATAAACGAAAATTAATATAATCCGTCATTAAAATATTTTTAAATGACGGATTTTTTTTTAAAATCTTTAAATTTATTTTATGATTATAAAACGTAGAACAATCTAAAATAGAATTTTATAACATAAAAATTACAAAAAAAAATCAATAAATTAAAGTCTGAATAGCACTAGCAAAATTTACTATTAAACTTTCTTCTTGTTTTTTGAGGTTGTTACTTTCTTGAGCCAAATAACTTGTGCTTTTGCCATTTCTAATGTAATTGGTGGCTGCTTGGATAGCTGTTCCAACTTAACTTGGCTCTTTCCTGAAATGATATTTTGTAGTTCATGTTTCATAGAATTTGTTAGACAAATGTATGGAATTTTATTTTTATTTGTTATGTAGCTGATTTTTAATTAAAGATATTATATAGGAATTACACAATCTTTACCAAACCAATCCTCAGCTTTTGAGATAATAGAATCGCTAGGATTATGATAAAAAACGGCAAGATTTTCTTTAGATCTTGTACAACAAACATAAAATATTTTTTGTGTTCTTTCAAGCACGCTTGCTTTGTCTCTTCTGTTTGTAAAGAGGTATTCAAAATTATAATCATTCCAATTACCATTATCAAGTACAACTAAAACATTATCAAATTCATCTCCTTTAACCTTATGCTGAGTTGAAAAAGGAGTTTTGCCTTCCAGATAATTATATAAATCTTGAAATTCTTTATATTTAATATCTTTTACTCTATTGTATACATATTCATTTTCAGTTTTAAATTTCTCTAGATTATAATCTATTAAACATATTTTTAATTCATGTGCAAGGTTGATAATATCTTCAATAGATTTATTTCCAACATTGGTTAGTTTTTGAATGCTTTGACTTAATATTTTTTTATGTATTACTCTTGTGATTTTGTACTCTGTATGCTTAATAAAATCATTAATAAAATTATTTTGATATAGAAAGATATTAGTTTGAATTTTGAAAAGATGTTTAATTAATTTATCTCTTTTTGAACCTTTTTTACTTTCTTCTTCTGCATCTTGTTTTTTATCATCAATTAAGGAATCTTTATCTAAGTATATCTTTCGAACTTCTGAGAAAGATTTATTTTTAAGTTTATTATACAATTCTAAATTTTGAATATTAGCAAGAATTACATCTTTCTTTAATTTACGATCTCTAGTTTTTAATTCAAATTTATTTACAACTATGTCAAAAGTGTCATCGAATCCAATTTCAATTTCAGGAATGCCTTTTTCTCTATTTTCTTTTATTCTTTTTAAAATATCTCTTTTTAATCCAACAATTGGATCTTTATCGTAAATATCCATAAGGTTTCTAAAGCCAGCTTTACCAGCTATTAAATTATGTGTTAAATTTAACTCTTTAGTTTCTTTAGGATTTGAAAAATGCCATTTATATTCTTTTTTTAAATAGTCTTTAACTTTTTGTACATCTTCATCTTTCGAATGTATAAATATAACTTTTCCAGATTTGACTTGCCCATCTTCTTGCATATTAGGAGCGTTCAAGTCATTTGATGGTTCTTGAACTATTCCGTCAGTTCTTAACCTGTTAGCCAGATCAATAACAAGTTTGGGGTTTCTTCTATTTTGAACTTTAATTACCTCTTTAAGCAAGTCTTTATCTAAATATTTTTTTAGATTACCGATACCATCATCATAAATCGATTGCATTGCATCACCAAAAAAACCAATGATATTTTTCTTTTCACTTACAGTGAAATATTCTAGAAAAATCTCGACCACAGCTTGATGAGAATCTTGGTATTCATCTATAAAAATAAATTTGAATTTATCCTTTACAATATCACATAGTAATTTATAATTCTTAAACATTCTATTGGCAACAATAAGTAACTCATCGTGTGAAATAATTCCTTTTAATAATTGGGTTCTTTGGTAAGAATAATTTATTACGTCAACATTATCATAAAAATTTGATTCTACTTTAGCATCATCAATAAGCTTAATTTTATCTATGTCATTATCATTAATCAATTCAATTAAAACTTTTTTTAGTTCTTTTTGATAGTTTTTAATGTTATCCCATAAAAAATCGTGTATCGTTGTAACTTTTAAATTGTCATGATTTACTCTTTCTTCAATTTGTTTTACAGCTGCATTTGTATAAGTCATACATGCAACTTTTGTAGTTGGATATTCTGCAATAACTTTTCTTATTACTTGGACTAATGAATATGTTTTACCACTTCCTGCACCACCACTTAAAAGGAAATTTTCTCCTTTTCGTATGTATTCCATTATTTGTTGGAATTCATCAAGTTTTTCTGTTGATTCTAATTTTCTTTCAACCATAATAATCCTTCTTTTATATATGCAGGAATCTGCCAATCATTATAATCATTGTATGAACTCAAAAATAAAATATCTACAGCAAATGTTCCTTTACTTTCTATACAATTTAATGCTAAATCATAAGCATCAAATGAATCATCATAAAAAAATTTAACATTTTTTAATCCTCTAAATTTTGACCTATTTGACTTTATAAAATCAATATTTTCTTGAATGTTAAAAAAGGCATCTTCAAAACTTCTTGCATGATAATGGTTTAAACTTGTTTGATATACAATTTGTAAATATCCGATTTCACTTACTTTCCATTGTTTATCTTCTTTAAGAAATCTTTTTTTATTAAATTCAGTTATTTTTTTAGTTTCAAAATCTGTATCCTTAAAAAAATAATTTAAAGTTGGACTTGAGCTTTTTTCACCATCATTTACTCTACATGATAAAAAAGCTTTTCTAATTTTACCATTACTAGAAACTTTATTAGAACCATCTTTATTTTTCACAAAATCATATTTTACTGAATCCAAATCAGTTATAACTAAAGATTTCATACCAATAAAATTTATGAATCGTTCAAAAATATTTACATAATTACCCACTTCTACAATTGAAATATTTTGTGATAATAATTTATTTTCTTGAAATTCATTATCAATTTTTTTCATCATTGCTGGCAACAAAATTCTTTCTGTGTCACCTTCAATAAAAATTGTTTTATCTGTAAAAAACAATTCAGCTCTATTAAGTGTCAGGTATTGCTTAAGAAATCTATAGTTTTGTTCTTCTCCATTTTCATTATATTCTTTTTCTAAATCTTTTAAGTTCATAGAGATTACCGAGTACTCATTTTGCTTTTTTAGATATTTTATATCCTCAAATTTACTTTCAGCCACAATATGAGAGGAATGTGTAGAAATTATATATTGTAATTCTCTCTTTATAATAATATCCTTTTTCTCATCATTTTTTATTTTTTTTTCAATTCCTGCTTTTAGCAATTTTTTTATATTTTTAATGAAAACATATTGCATTTGTGGATGAGTATGCGCTTCTGGTTCCTCAATAAAAAGTAGATTAATATTCGAAGGTTTTTCTTCTCTGCTTTTTTTGAAATCTTCAACTTGAATTTTAATATCAAATATTAAACTAATCAAGTTCATATAACCTAAACCATTATAATGTTCTGGAAGTTTGTCATTATCACTACCATGTATATACATTACAGTGGTATTACCCTCAAGTAGTTCTCGATCTTGTAATGTTGAAAATATTTGAATATTAGTTTCTTCTTTTTTTAAACCGCCAAATTCTCTGATATCATTAATAACACTTTCAAAAATATCATCATAGATTTTTGTTAAAACTCTATCAGTATTTGAGAGCTCATCCTTAAATTTTTCGATTTTTTCATCCTGTAATTCGTTGGTTTCCTCTTTCTTATAAATTTCAGATGTTTGTTTAGACAAAGTTTTATCCTTTTCATTATTATTAACATCTCGCTTTGCTTTTATAAATTTAAAATTTATAATTTCTGAAAAATTCTCTTTGCCTACTATAGTTTTTTCAATTATACAATTATTATCATTATCCCAATCTAATGGACCTTTATAAATTTTGAAATAGTCTAAAAAGTATTTTTTTAAAAACTCGTTAAATCCATATGGAATATATTTTTTTTCATCTTCATTTTCATTGTCTTTTTTTTCTTTTGGTTTAGATTCCTCTAATGAAATTTGTTTAATTTGTACTTTTGATTGTTCTTTTATCCTAAAAGCTATAAAATCCTTTCTAAAATTTTTATACCTTTCATAATTTATAACAAAATCAAAACCTAGAACAACTATATTATTTTCGGGTTCTAGATTCATCATTACATTACTTACATTAGATAAATCATCATTTTCATCATATTGAATTACTAATCTTAACTTGATTCCTAGATTCTTTCCTAATAAATCAAACTCATCTTCGTTTTCTTCAAAATCATTCTCAATCAATTTTTTTAACTCGCTTTTAAATTTTAAATTAAAATCTTCAGAAGTAAATTTACTTTTTTCAGAATTAATGAATTTATCTAATATTGCTAAAATTGATGTTTTACCACTATTGTTTTTACCAATTACTAAAGAAAGTTCTTCTTCCAAATCTAATTGAAAATTCCTTAATAGTCTAAAATTTTGAATTTGTATTGAATTTATTTTCATTTTTTTAATTTAATATATTTAATTTTAAGAATGTTTTAAAAATCTTAAATATTAGATTTAACCATATTAATCAATATGATATTATTTATTTAACTTTTTATTCTCCAAATCTAAAACCAAAAAAAACAACTATTTTACGGAAAACCGTAAAACCTAAAAATAAATAATTATTAATTATGTAAAAGTTGAAATTTTAGTTGTTTTATAGTTTTAAATCGTAAATAATTATTTCTTCAAATCTAATAAAATAAATACTACAAACACTACGTAATTCTACGTGATTTTTATTCCACTTTCAAACAAAAATACCTAACAGGTTAAAAAAAACCTGTTAGGAAATGTATAAAAATTATTCACCGCAAATAATACAATATCAATAAACTAAAGTCTGTATAGCATTAGCAGGAATTTCAATTGTAGCATTTAAATTATTTACATTTAAGTTGTAGGTAACTTTTTGCTTGCTAGTATTCATTACTATTGTAACCATTTTTCCGTTGGTGTTTAAAAAAGTAGTGCTCAACAATTGGCTTCTGCTTACTGATGTGCTTATACGTTTGGCTTTTGGTGCTATAAATTTAGAAAAATGACCAATGTAATAATAACTTGGCGTGTAAATTAATTCGTTGGTTGTGGTATTGGCGTGTATTGGTGCAAAACAAAAATTGCCTACATGATTTGGTCCACCATTATGGTCTAGTAGAATATTCCAATCCGTCCAACCTACTGTTCCATTATTAAAATCGTTAATCATAGATTTTCCATAACGTTCGCCATTTGCCCACAATTGGTATTTACTGGCGTCAAATTTTTCTACACAACCTTCTGTAAATAATAAATTTTTAGTTGGATAGTCTTCGTTTACTTTTTTCACATTTTCATACATTGGATTTCCGCCTGTCCAAGTTTCATACCAATGAAAACCAATTCCCCAAGCATATTTAGCAGCTTCTGGATCAGAAAAAATTACATCTGCTCTGTTGTTTATTAAATCTCTATTATGATCCCAAACTATAATTTTTTTGTCGCCCAGTTTTTCTTTTGCCATTGTTGGTCCAAGATAATTCTTTAAAAAATCGCGTTCCTCTTCTGGTTCATAAATACAAGATTCCCAACGTTGCTTTGCCTTTGGCTCATTCTGAATAGAAATTCCCCAAATAGGAATTCCAATTTTTTCATATTCTTTAATAAATTTAGTGTAATACGTTGCCCAAGATTGGTAATATTCTGGCAATAAAAAACCACCGTTCAACACATTTTTATTACTTTTCATAAATGCTGGTGGACTCCATGGACTTGCATAAGTTGTAACCGAATTACTAGCCAATTTTAAAGCGCTTTTAATCATTGGAATTTTAAATTGTAAATCGTGCGCAATAGAAAATGTTTTTAAATTTTTATCATCATCAGATACATAATTATAACTTTCACTACTAAAATCGCAACTGGCTATGTTGGTTCTAATTAATGAATATCCAATTCCTTTTTCTTTGTCGTAATAAGCATTTAACAATTCATCTTGCTTGTCTTTGGATAATTTATAAAAAACTTCGGCACTTGCATCTGTAATTGCTCCACCAATTCCTAGAAAGGTTTGATGTGTTTTTTTAGGATTTACAAATACATAAATTTCATTTTCTACAGGATTTTTGGCTTTTTCAAATACTAAATTTGCAGAATTTGATAATCGCAAATTGGTACTATCAGCAGAAGTATACACTTTTATGGTTGTGAATTTTAATGTATTTTTTTTTGTCTGAGCAAATGATGTGACTACTAAAAATACTATTGCAATTGTACTGTAAATTTTCATAAATGATTATTTAGATTATTTTATAATTAGTAAATATAGTATTTATCAGATATATATTTGGATTAAACCATAATTTAAAAATATCAAGAATAAAAAATTGAAATAGTTGATTTTATTTTATTTTTATAGTCGATTTTTGCATCATAAATTTCTACTATAAAATGAAAAGAACGCTTAGTTTAGTTATATTATTTTTATCAAATACAGTACTTTTTTCTCAATCTACAGAAGGATATTGGGATAATATCAGAACTACAACTGAAACAATTACTTTGCGTGCAGGCGAGAAAAAATTTATTAAAACTGCCGATTTTCCTACTGGTACAACAGAAGTTGTATACCGAATTACACTTCTAGACGACAATCAAAAATTATCTTCTAGTTTGGTTTCGGTTTTAAAAGCCATTCCAGATCCAACAGGAATTAGTCAAGGTACAGCTGGAGCAGTTTTTTTACTTTCTACTATTTCTGGAGATGATAAATGTAAATATTCGATATATACATCTAATAGTGATGCTGAAAATTATATAAAAACAAACAAAACTACAAATGCTTGCTTTGTTCAAAACACTTCAATTAATAAAGAAGCCAAATTAATTGCTTCCAATTCTGATTGTTTATCATCAAAAACTCAAAATTTATTTTTTGCATTTGAAAGTGATAATTATCTTTTAAAACAGAAAATTATTATTGAAGTTGTGCCTTGGATAAATAAAAAACTCAGTCGTGGATGGAATTCAGACAATAAAAAAGAAATTGTAAACTTGACTAAAACGTTTAAGGTTTATTCTAAAATAACAAAGAAAGAACAATTTTCTAGCGATTTTATGGAACAAATTACTCAAAAATATACTTATAAAGAATACTCGAATCTGTTAGCTGAAGAAAAAAAGTTATTAAACGAATTGTTTACAGAACAAAGTTTGAAAAAAACTGGCGAAATAAATATGTACTACGATTTGTTTAGAGAAGCTTCTGCAAATGCATTTAAGAACGAAAATTTAGAAAAAGCATTTACTATTATTCAAACAGAAATTATTGATAAAAATAGAGCAAAAGCATTGGATTATGCTACTATTGGAGCTTATTATTTAATTTCTAAACAATTTGACAAAGCAGAAAAATCATTTTTAAAAGGAATAGCATTAGATGCAAGTGAAACTATTTTACAATTGCAATTGGCACATTTATATTTATTCACAGACAAGGTAACCGAAGCAAAAGAACTTCATAAAAAATATAAAAATCAAAATATTTCGGCAAAGATAAGTTGGATTGAACAAACCAAAACCGACTTCGAATTGTTTAAAAAATATAAATTATCAGAAACAAATTTTAAAAAAATACTTAGAATTTTAGAATAAATTAAATCTAAATCTCAAAAATTGAAAGCAACTTATCACAACTATATTTTAAATTTTAAACAAGCATCTGGAACTTCTAGAGGTGTTTTAAATGTGAAAGAAACTTGGTTTATTATCATAGAAAATAATGGTAAAAAAGGCATTGGAGAATGTGGAATTTTGAGAGGTTTAAGTTGCGACGACAGACCAGATTATGAAGAGAAATTAAACTGGACTTGTAAGAATATAAATTTAGGAAAAGACACGCTTTGGGAAATGCTTTTAGAATTTCCATCGATACAATTTGGAGTAGAAATGGCGTTTTTATCTTTAGCATCGAAAACACCATTTTTATTGTTTGAATCTGATTTTACAACTGGTAAAAAAAGTATCTTAATTAATGGTTTGGTTTGGATGGGAAATGAGTCCTTTATGAAGCAACAAATTGAAGAAAAATTAGCACAAGGATTCAAATGCATTAAACTTAAAATTGGCGCTATAGATTTTCAAAAAGAACTGGATTTATTGCACTTTATAAGACAAAATTTTAACGAAGAAACAATACAAATTAGAGTTGATGCTAATGGTGCTTTTAGTTCAAATGAAGCTTTAAATAAAATTAAACAACTAACTGGTTATAAATTACATAGTATAGAACAACCAATACAAAAAAACAATACTGACAGTATGGCAGAGTTGTGTAAAAACACTACAATTGACATAGCATTGGATGAAGAGTTAATTGGTGTATTTTCTATTGAAGAGAAAGAAGCTTTACTACTTAAAATTAAGCCACAATACATCATTTTAAAGCCAAGTTTTGTTGGTGGATTTCGTGGTACAAAAGAATGGATTTTACTGGCGAAAAAACACAAAATTGGATGGTGGATTACCTCAGCATTAGAAAGCAATATTGGATTAAATGCTATAGCACAATTTACCTATTTACAACAAAATTCTATGCCTCAAGGATTAGGAACTGGAGCATTATATACCAATAATTTTGAATGTCCATTAGAAGTTTTAGATGGAAAATTATGGTACAATGATACTAAAAAATGGGAGTTTGATTTTGAAAAATTCCTACAATAAAAACTGTTTTAAAATCTTAATTTTTCAAGATTTCTTTGGTACTAATTGACGAAACTTTATTGTCTTTATTTACAATAATTTTAAGTTCTCTATTGTAATATTTCTTTTGATATTGTATGTCATATCTAAAAATAAAATCGCCAGTTTCGTTGTCTTGAATTATTTCTAACAAGGTTAAATTTATAAATTTTCCGTTTCTAGAATTTATCTTTTGACAGGTTTTAGTAATTTTATCTACGGTTGCATTTTTAATAACACTTTCTGTTGCTTCTTGCGAATTGAAACTTTTAAATCTAGATGTATTACAAGTTTCTAAAAGTCGCGTTCCTAATTCGTAAGCTCTATTTTTTTTAATTACTGTTACATTTGCAGCAGTTATTGGAACAAATCTTTTGTATTCTATTACTTCCGTTTTTATTTCTACAGTCTTGTTTGGAATTGTATTTGGAGTTTTACTTTTACAAGAAACTATAATAAATAAAAGTAAAAAAATTGAAATCTTTTTCATTTGTCTTTTTGTTTTATTTAAAACATTTCAATTGCTTATTTATTGCATTTAAAACGTTAAAGTCCGCTATCAATCTTTAATAATAAATTAGGATTTGGGCAATTGGAAAGATAAAAATCTAGATTATTTTTGGAACAAACGCCAGGATAATCTCCGTTAAAATCTTGAATGTTATTTATAATTTGAAAATGTAAATGTGGTGCATAATCTCCATTAACATCATTATTACCTAATGTTGCCAGAGTTTGTCCTTTATTAAATTCGTCTCCAATTGATAAATTTTCAATACTATCAATAGATAAATGTCCATATAAAGTATAAAAAAATACATCTTCAAAAGTATGTTTTAAAATTATTGTTGGTCCATAATTTCCTAATCCTAAATTATAATTAAAACTGTGTACTACTCCATCCAACGCAGCTAACACCTTTGTTCCAGTAGCAATCCATAAATCTAAACCAATATGAATGTTTCGTTCTTCGGTTTCATCATCATTAAAAATTGTACTTCTTTTGTATAAATTGCGCTCTTCATTATATCCACCAAAAGCTACTTTGGCATTATTTTTCATTAAATGATTTTCTATTATTTTTTCAAATTCTGATGCATCATTAAATTCCAATTTAAAATTAGAAACAGATAAATCTAAAGCAACATAATTGCTATAACTAACTGAATTATCAATAACATAAACGTCATTACATTTTACCAAAAAATCTTCTAACTTATTCATAATCAATATTTTTGTTGTTTTAAAACAAAAAAGTCAAAGAATAAACTTTGACTTCTTATACAATTTTATACTATTAATATAAACTTTTATACTTTAAAGGATTAACTTCGCTCATAATTGCATATACTTTTTCGTAAATATCTTCTACTGATGGTTTAGAAAAATAATCTCCATCTGTACCATAAGCAGGACGATGTGCTTTGGCAGCAAGCGTTTGTGGCGCACTATCAAGATGTTTGTATCCATTTTGAACTTCAATAATTTGTTGCAAAATGTAGGCACTTGCTCCACCAGGAACATCTTCGTCAATAATTAAAAGTCGGTTGGTTTTTGCAATACTTTTTACACTATCATGATTAACATCAAATGGTAAAAGTGACTGAATATCAATAATTTCGCAATCAATTCCAATTTCTAAAAGTTCTTTTGCAGCTTGCTCTACCAATCTCAAAGTAGAACCATAAGAAACCAAAGTAATATCTTTTCCTTCTTTTATAGTTTCTACAACACCAATTGGCGTTGTAAATTCACCAAGATTTATTGGCATTTTTTCTTTTAAACGGTAACCATTTAAACATTCAATTACCAATGCTGGTTCGTCTGTTTTTAGCAAAGTATTATAAAATCCTGCGGCTTTTGTCATATTTCTAGGAACCAAAACATGAATACCACGAATGGCATTTATTATCATTCCCATTGGCGAACCAGAATGCCAAATTCCTTCTAATCTGTGACCACGAGTTCTAATAATTAATGGTGCTTTTTGTCTTCCTGCGGTTCTAAATTGCAATGTTGCCAAGTCATCACTCATTATTTGAATGGCATAAAGTAAATAATCTAAATATTGAATTTCGGCAATTGGGCGCAAACCACGCATTGCCATTCCTATTCCTTGACCTAAAATTGAAGCTTCACGAATACCAACATCAGCAACACGAAGTTCGCCATATTTTTCTTGCATTCCTTCCAATCCTTGATTTACATCACCAATATTTCCTGCATCTTCACCAAAAATTAAACTTTCTGGATATTTGGTAAAAATAGCATCAAAATTATCTCTTAAAACCAATCTAGCATCAACATCTTCGGCAGTTTCATCATAAGTTGGATTTACTTCTGCAACTGAAAAAACAGTAGCATTAGATTGAGAAAATAAATGAGAACTAAATTTTGGTTGAATTTTATTAGTATAATCAATAATCCATTTAGAAAGTAATTCTTTACTACTTTCAGCAACAATCATTCTTAAAACTTTTCTTGCTGTAGTTAAAATATCTTTGCGAATTGGTTCTTTAATTGAACTCAAATCAGCACTAATTTTTTCAGTAAAAACTTTATTTTCACTTTGTATTGCTATCGAATTTAATAATTCTACAAGCTCATTTCTTTCTTCTTTGGTAGGATTTGTAAAGGATTGCCAAGCAGTTTTTTTACCTTCAAGAACCTCTTTTTTAGCTTTATTATCAATTTCGTCTAATTCATCTGTTGATGCTAAATTATTTTCAATTAACCAATTACGCATTTGAGTTAAACAATCAAACTGAGTTTCCCAAGCAAGACGTTCTGCATTTTTATATCGTTCATGACTTCCAGAAGTGGAATGTCCTTGTGGTTGCGTTAACTCTACAACATGAATTAAAACTGGAACATGTTCTTCTCTTGCAATTGCTGCAGCTTTTTCATAAGTAGAAACTAAAGTAGGATAATCCCAACCGTTTACAGTGAAAATTTCAAAACCTTCATTTTCTTCGTCACGTTGAAAACCTTTTAAAATTTCGGATATATTTTCTTTAGTTGTTTGATGTTTTGCATGAACTGAAATTCCGTATTCATCATCCCAAACGCTCATTACCATTGGCACTTGTAGTACTCCAGCAGCATTTATCGTTTCAAAAAATAAACCTTCAGATGTAGAAGCATTTCCAATTGTTCCCCAAGCAATTTCGTTTCCGTTTATAGAAAAATTAGTTTTATCTTCAAGACCTTTTACCTGTCTAAAAATTTTGGAAGCTTGAGCCAAACCCAATAATCTAGGCATTTGACCTGCAGTTGGAGAAATATCTGCGCTTGAATTTTTTTGATCCGTTAGGTATTTCCAGTTTCCTTTTTCGTCTAGTGAATGGGTTGCAAAATGTCCGCCCATTTGTCGTCCAGCACTCATTGGATCAAAATTTAAATCGGTGTGACCATACAAACCTGCAAAAAATTGTTCAATTGATAAAGCGCCAATTGCCATCATAAAAGTTTGATCGCGGTAATAACCAGAACGAAAATCTCCATTTTTAAACGCTTTGGCTAATGCTAGTTGTGGAATTTCTTTACCATCGCCAAAAATTCCGAATTTTGCTTTTCCTGTAAGTACTTCGCGTCTTCCAAGCAAGCTACATTCTCTACTTATTGTGGCAATTTTATAATCGTTTAAAACTTCGGTTTTAAAATCTTCAAAAGTAATTTCGACTTTGTTTTGTGTTTCTGTCATGTTGTTTTAACCTTAATTTACAAATTTAATTAAAATTTGTTGTGGAATAAAATTTTAGTTCCCAAAAGTAAATTTTTAGCCCTGATGCAAAGGAAAAACCTTTTTTTTTAAAAAGTTTTGGGAAGGCAGCAGGAATAGGGTTGATAGAAATAGACCAAGCAAATGTGCTACTGATAGCTACAAGCCAAGTTATACAAATTATTTTAAAACCATTTACGAGTAAATAAACTAATCAAGGTATTTGGGCTAAAAGCTACAATAAATCTTATTTTTTCGGAATAATTGGGTTGTGCAATTTCCCAACCATTGTTGGAGTAAACTGGAAAATAGAGCTCAAAATAATCGGTAACTAAGTTTAGACGAATTCCACTATCATAAGCAAAAAATTCTTTGGTGTTTTTACTTTTTATTATACCTACATCGCCATAAATTTCTATCCAATTCCACACATTAAAACTTCCGTTTGCTGTGGTAATGAACTGACTTGCAGATGCATTTTTAAGTTTAGATTTAAATCCGCCTTCGGCAATGATGTATTGTTGGCTAAAAATTCCTGTACTTTCTGACCTGCCAAGATAATTGTAGTCAAAAAGATAATCTGTTGGTCTGTCTAGGGCAAAATTAAAATAATCGGAATTGGAATTATTATACAGAAAATATCCTGCATACAAGCGAAGATTTACTTGTCTGTTGTCATTAAAAAGTCTTCTAAAATTAAAATCTCCAGCTATTTTTCCGAAATTAGAACTCAATTGCAAATCGGTTGAATAGCCAAATGTTTTAGTAATTTCTGTAGTATAATTGGAATATCTTGCATTGAAAACAGAATAATTACCTTCAAAAGTATTTTTAACAATTTGACTTTTTTCTCTGTTTACATATACTTGACGCATCAATAAATTACGTTTATGATTGTCGCGGTAATCGTTTTCTCTAAATCTAAAAATTACATACGGATTTACCTTTTGATAATTCGCATCTTGAGCATATCTAAAAGTATTTCCGCTAAAACCATATCTAATATTGAACAAATTAGAATTTCTATTGTATTGATTTACAACAAATGAAAACGATCCAGAAAGTGAATTGGATTTTAAAGAATAGGACGGAATTATATCAAAAGTAAATGGTTTATCGAGTAACGTTTTATTGTGAAAACTCATTCCAGGAATAAATCCGTCGTACAAATTGTAACCCAAAGTTGGTACATATAAAATTTGATTATAATTAGGATCTTCAAGGTCTTTTAAAAAATTAAATTTTATTGGTTTGTTGCTAATCTTGAACGATTTTAACGATTTCCAGTTGTTTCTTCGATTGAATTCTGGCACTTCATTTTGATAATTTATCACAATTTTATCAGCATTAAATCGTTCAAATTTATAAATGCTATCTTTTTTAACTTCATCAATCCATTTTTTAAAAACTATTTTTTTATTTTTAATTCCGTAAACTGCTATTGGAACAAGAACGTCTGTTTTATTTTTTAATGAAAACGAAATACTGTCTTTAGTTTTAGAAAACGTATTGAATTTATAATCTATTATGTCTCTAGAATTTACAATTTTTGTAAAAAACCAATCGATATTTTTAGTAGATTTAGATTTTACAATACTTTCAAATTTGGCTGCATTTGTTTCATTTTTAGATGCATAAGCAACAAAATCGATAATACTATTATTTAAATTATCTTCGCCAATATAGCTTGCCAAATACTTAAAACTTAATCCAGCTTTATATTTAGATGCAATTTTTTCGTTAAACTTTATAAAAGTATTTTTAGAATCTCCAACAGGTTGATCGAGATTTTTTCTAGCCATTAACATATAATAATAACTATATTGTTCGTTAAAATCTAGCGTAACTAAATTGTAACTTTTTACCAATTTAAGTTTGGCAATACTTCCCATCATTTTTGCATCAGGATAAAATTCGTCCATATATTTCATCATATAATAGACTTGAATAGCATCAAAAATCCAATTGTCTTTTCGTGAATCTAGTTGCAAAGTGTTTTTTAAATAATTGTTTAAAAATGTCTTTAAAAATTTTAATTCAAATACATAATCGTCTTGAAAAGGTCTAATAAATGATGGCAATTGATTTAAACCATAAAATGGATTTTGCTCATAATCAGTTTGAGAAACTACTATTTTGGGTAAATTATATTCGCCTAAATTAGTTGTAACATAACTAACAATTTTATCTATTATAATGGCTTTTTGGATATCGCTAATTTTATTTTCTTGAAGATTTGTTGTAACATCTAAAGTAGCATTTTTAAAGCTAGAAAAAGTATTTTTTTTAGCAATAAACAATGAAGAATTCATAATTTTCTTGCCAGAATAATTAGAAGTGGAAGTAGTAAGATTTTGAAAAACTAAATCAGAATTTACATTAAATTCTGGTGGAACTATTACAGATAAATCAATATCAGTCAATGCATTAACAACGTCATCAAGGTTTAAATTACTATATTGAATAAAAGCACCGTTTTCATAACGTGATGGAGTTAAAAACCAATTTTTTATAGCAACTTCATCTAGTAAATTATAACCATATTTGGTAAATTTATTATTTGGAATTTTTAAAGTGTATGATAAATTTATAGTCGTTTTTTGATTGGGTAAAAGAGCATTGTTTAATTGTAAATCAACTAAATCTGGATGATTTTCTGGTCGTTTCCAATCCATAGCATTATTTGAAGCATCTACAATTGAATTTATAGTTGTATTTCCTCTTTCTTTACTTGTTGCTATGTGAAAACTACGAACAAATTCATCAGAAAAACGTTTGCCTAAAGGTGTGTTTTTATCTGAATAGGCGTTATTCCAATCGTTTAAAATAATAGATTTTAAAGTATCTGACGATTGATTGTAATAGATTAATTCTTGAGAAACAGTTATGGTTTTGGCATCATTATTATACTCAACAACCAACTTAGATTGATGTTGAGCAGTAATAAAAAATGAAACTAATAGAAAAACTATTAGGTATAAGTAACGAAAGCTGGTTTTCAATGTATTTCTTTTTCAGTGGCTAATATATAGATTTACGCAGAAAATTAGCTTAAAGTTTTAATAAATAAAAAAGGTTCAAGAAAACTGAACCTTTAAAGTGTTTAGAAATTTGGACTTAAATTGTATTTTTTATAGAAATTATCTAAAGCTTCTACCACTTCATCTTCGGTATCTACAATTTTTATTAGGTTTAAATCTTCAATATTTGCGTTATGTTCTTCGGCAATCATTACGTTTTTAACCCAATCCATAAGTCCAGACCAATAATGTGAACCAACCAAAATAATAGGAAATTTTCCAATTTTTTTTGTTTGAATAAGTGTAATTGCTTCGAACATTTCGTCAAGTGTTCCAAAACCACCAGGCATAACAACAAATCCTTGTGAATATTTGATAAACATTACTTTACGAACAAAAAAGTAATCGAAATTTAGGTTTTTATCTTTGTCAATATATGGATTATAGTGTTGTTCAAATGGTAATTCGATGTTTAAACCTACCGAAGTTCCGCCACCAGAATGTGCACCTTTATTTCCGGCTTCCATAATTCCTGGTCCACCACCAGTTATAACTCCATAACCAGCTTTACTGATTTTGAATGCAATTTTTTCCGCCAGTAAATAATATTTATTGTCTGGTTTTGTTCTTGCCGAACCAAAAATGGAAACACAAGGTCCAATTCTTGCCATAGTTTCGTAACCGTTTACGAATTCTGACATGATTTTGAAAATTGCCCACGAGTCGTTACTTCGTATTTCGTTCCAAGTTTTTTGTTGTAATTTATCTTTTATTAAATCATCTTCGTTTGCAAATTCTTCAAATTTCATATTAATTAATTAAATTTATTATTTTTTCAGTTGCTCTAATCTTTGTTGATTTATTGAATATCCATTAACTAAATGTTCTTTTAATCTTTGTGTCGCCCATTGTCTAAATTGTGTTACTTGTGTGGATTTAACTCTATAACCTACTGATATTATAACATCTAAATATAATATTTTGTATTGTATGTTTTACCATCATCTCCAGTTAGTAAGAAATCCTTACATACTGCTTGTACTTCTAATTCATTTTCTTTAAAAATATTACCAATATGTTGAGTAATTGCAACTCTATTTCTATCAAATAAAACTGCCATTTGTTTTTGAGTTATCCAAATAGTATCGTTATCAAACGTAACATCAATAGTTGTTTGACCATTTTTGGTTTTATAAATTTCTACGTTGCTCATATTCCTGATTTAATTAAATAACTACGAAGAATACTCTTTTAAATTAAATAATTTATAAAATAATATTCGTTTGCAAATTTTTCAAATTTCATTGTACTTATTTTTAATTTATTTTAGTGATTTTGGTAACATTATTAAAAAATCAATTGCATTATCAAAATCTAATTTATCATAGAAAAATCCCACTTTACTTAAGTTTATATAAAACTGGCTTCTTTTATTCCAATAATTCAATTCTGATTGGATAAACCAAGCATTTTGTCCTAATTTTTGTGCTAAAAACCATTTTTCTAACAATCTTCCAACTCTTCCATTTCCATCATCAAAAGGATGAATTTTTACAAATAATAAATGAATTAATGAGGCGTAAAAAAAGGTTTCTTTTACTGATAAATCTTGTTTTAAAAGTGAGTTTATTTCTTTAAATAAACCATCAAATTCTTTAGATACAGTTTCTTTAAAACAAGCTTCATAAACTATTTTACCAGTTTTTCCATCTTTAATAACCATATCAGAATCTCTAACTTTTCCTCTGAAAGTTGAATGTAACAAATGTTTGGAAATGATTTTATGAGCTTTTAATACATTAGTCTCTGTTAATTTATTTTTTTGAGCGAATGTGTAGGCATTGAATAAATCATTTGGCTTTTGAACTAAACTTGCAAGATATTTTACATTATTAGATTTGTACTTTACATAACTATCAATATCCATTTGTTCACCTTCTATTTTAGAAGATGACATTGCTGAAACTGCATTATAAAAAGTAAAAGTTTCCGTAGATAATTCTATTTTTTTTATCTTGTTAAAATAAAAATCAATATTTATTTTTTGAGATTCTTCATAGCTTTTATAAATGATTTTATGAATGTTATTGCTATTTTCCATTGGTCAAATGTAATAAAAACATTTGTTTTATTCATTTTCAAATTTTTAATAAAAATTCAAAATATTAATAGAAATTTTTAATTTTTCCATTCCCATTTTAATAAGGAGTAACAATCAGAATCTTCATTTACACCATCTACAACATAATCTTCTCTCATAGTTCCTTCTTTTACAAAACCATAATGCAATAATAATTTAATTGATGGAACATTATCTGCGGCAACCAATGCTTGAATTCTATGAAGATTTAATTCAGTAAAACCAAAATTTAAAACACAATTTAAAGCTTCAGTCATTATACCTTTTTGTTTATTTTCTTCCTTTCTGATGTTGTAAAAAAGTTCTCCTTTTTTATGATCTTTATTCCATGTATGAAAACCACATTCGCCAATAGGCAAATTAGTTAGCTTATCAAATATCAAAAAAGAAAATACTGAAATTCTGAAAGATTCCATGCCACTCTCATGCATTCTTTTATGATGTTCAAAAGCAGATTCGTCATAACCAAAATACTCTATAATTTCTTCTTTAGTTTTGGTATTGAATAATTCGTGAATAATTTCCGGTGTTATAGATTTTAAAATCAGTCTATCTGTAGTAATTTCAATTTGATTTTTCATGTTAAATTATTTTTAAACCAATTCTTTTTTCAAAAACTGAGCCGTATAACTTTTTTTATTCTTTACAATTTCTTCTGGAGTTCCTTTGCAAATAATTTCTCCGCCACCTTTTCCGCCTTCCAAACCAACATCAATAATATAATCGGCAAGTTTTATTACGTCAAGATTGTGTTCTATAATTAAAACAGTATTTCCTTTATCAACCAACCTATTAATTACATCCATCAATACTCGAATGTCTTCAAAATGCAAACCAGTTGTAGGTTCATCCATTATGTAAAAAGTGTTTCCTGTATCTTTTTTAGACAATTCAGCCGACAATTTTATACGCTGTGCTTCGCCACCAGAAAGCGTTGTACTTTGTTGACCAAGAGTAATATAACCCAAACCAACATCTTGCAAGGTTTTTACTTTTCGTTGAATTTTAGGAATATTTTCAAAAAACGGCACCGCTTCATCAATTGTCATATTTAAAATATCTGAAATTGATTTTCCTTTAAATCTAATTTCCAGTGTTTCTCTGTTAAAACGTTTTCCAAGACAGGTTTCACATTCTACATATACATCTGGTAAAAAACTCATTTCAATTGTTCTTACTCCACTTCCTTCGCAAGTTTCGCATCTTCCACCTTTAACATTAAAACTAAATCTACCAGCTTTGTAACCACGAATCATGGCTTCTGGAGTCATGGTAAACAGGTTTCTAACTTCGCTAAAAATATCTGTATACGTTGCAGGATTACTTCTTGGCGTTCTACCAATTGGGCTTTGGTCTATATCAATTACCTTGTCAATATGTTCTAAACCTTCAATTTTTTTATAAGGCATTGGCTTTTTTACACCATTAAAAATATGTGCATTTAATATTGGATATAGCGTTTCATTTATCAAAGTCGATTTTCCACTTCCAGAAACTCCAGTCACACCAATTAATTTTCCTAATGGAAATTCTACCGATACATTTTTAAGATTATTTCCGCTTGCGCCAGATAATTTAATAGATTTTCCGTTGCCTACTCTACGCTTTTTCGGAATGTCAAATTTCATTTTTCCGTTAAGATATTGAGCCGTAATTGTAGTTTCTTTCAATAATTCTTTTGGCGTTCCTTTACTTATAATATTTCCACCATATTTTCCAGCTTTCGGACCAATATCTATAACATAATCGGCACTTTCAATCATATCTTTATCGTGTTCTACAACTAAAACTGAGTTGCCAATATCACGAAGATTTTTTAAAGAATTTATCAATCGTTCATTATCACGTTGGTGCAAACCAATACTTGGTTCGTCTAGAATATAAAGAACTCCAACTAGTTGCGAGCCAATTTGTGTTGCTAAACGAATACGTTGTGCTTCGCCACCAGAAAGTGATTTTGAACTTCTACTTAATGATAAATAATTCAGTCCAACATCAATTAAAAACTGTAATCTATCGTTAATTTCTTTTAGAATTTCTGTGGCAATAGTTGATTGTTTTTCAGATAATTTTGGTGGTAACGCTTTAAACCAAACTGTCAATTCTGAAATATCCATTGCTGATAATTGAGCAATATTTTGATTGTCAATTTTAAAGAAAAGTGATTCTTTTTTTAATCGTGAACCATTGCAAACAGGACAATTAATTTCGTCCATAAATTCTTTTGCCCAACGTTTTATGGCAGTTGAACTACTTTCGTCAAATTGGTTTTTTATAAATTTAGAAATTCCTTCAAAATCTATTTTATATTCTTTGGTAACGCCTGCAGTTTTAGAAACTACCGAGAATTTTTCGTTTCCACCATTCAAAATCATTTCCATTGCTTCATCAGAAATTTTTTCAATTGGATCAGTTAATTTGAAATCATATTTTTCTCCAATAAGTTCTAATTGCTTGAACATCCAAGAACTTTTATATTCGCCAAGCGGAGCAAATCCACCTTTATTTATTGATAATTTAGCATTTGGAATTATTTTTTTTCTGTTAATTTCGTTTACAATTCCCAATCCGTTACAATGATCGCAAGCACCTTTAGGAGAATTGAACGAAAACAAGTTTGGCTCGGGATTTTGATACGATATTCCAGTTGTTGGGCACATTAACGTTCTACTAAAAAATCGAACCTCATCACTTTCGTGTTCAATAACCATCATTACATTTTCGCCATGATACATTGCCGTTTTTATACTTTCGTTTAAACGTTTGTTTGTATCTTCATCTTCATCAACCTGCAATCTATCAATTACAATTTCAATATCGTGGGTTTTGTATCTGTCCAATTTCATTCCGGTTGTAATATCAACAATTTTTCCGTTTACACGAACTTTTACAAAACCTTGCTTCGCAATTTGTTGAAATAATTCAGAATAATGTCCTTTTCTTGCTCGAATAACTGGCGCCAAAACATTAATTCTTTTTCCTATAAAATTTTCTTTAATCAAATCTTTTATTTGATCATCAGAATACGAAACCATCTTTTCGCCAGTATTGAAACTGTAAGCATCGGCAGCACGAGCAAATAATAATCTAAGAAAATCATAAATTTCGGTAATTGTTCCAACTGTTGAACGTGGCGATTTGCTTGTAGTTTTTTGTTCAATTGCAATTACTGGCGAAAGTCCGTCAATTTTGTCTACATCTGGTCGTTCTAAACCACCAAGAAATTGTCTTGCATAAGCCGAAAAAGTTTCAATATAACGACGTTGACCTTCGGCATAAATAGTATCAAATGCCAAAGATGATTTTCCAGAACCAGAAAGTCCAGTAATTACTACCAGTTTTTCTCTTGGAATAGAAATATCTATATTTTTAAGATTGTGAACTCTTGCGCCTAAAACTTCAATGGTATTCTCGTTTTCTAACATTTTAGAAATTGTATTTTGTATTGTTGTATAATGTAAAAGGCATTAAAAAAATGCCAAATGCAAAAATACGATTTTATGAATAAATTTCAGTTACTCAGATTACAAGAATTTGTTAAAGATTTTTATATTTGAAGAAAATAATAATAGCATCGAAAGATGTTGAAATAAATTCAGCATATATGAACATACTAGGAATTGGATCAAGAATAAAACACTCAGAATTTGGACTTGGAGTTGTAACCAATGTAACATCAAAACATTATTGGGTTACCTTTATAGAAAGTGGATTGGAAACTATAGATGTTGATAGTTCGTTTGAAATTATTGATGCTGTTGATGGCGAAGTAGATACAGTTAGTTTTTATGAAGTAGAAAAAACGTTGAAAAATTTATTACAAAAATGGAGTGATATTAGTCAAGTTGTTCCAATTGCTGATAAATGGAAAGGTGGAAAAATTGTTTTAGAACCAGGAACACCAACATCCAACAAAGAAATTCCTATTGACACATTCTTTCATAAAATTGTGATGGTTAGAGATAGAGTTCGAGTTATGGAACAAAAAATAAATTCAAGTAAATTGGATGAAGCCGAAAAAATAGAAATGCAACAATATATTACCAGAATTTATGGAAGTTTGACCACTTTTAATGTATTGTTTAAAAGTACAAATGATTATTTTGTTGGTGAGAAGACGAAGTAGTGTTCAGTAAAATATTTATCTAAAGATTTAAAGTTAATTAAAAATTATAAATTTATTACTAAGATATTTTTAGTTTTGATTTATATTATATTTTTCCAATATATCATTGAAAGTTTTCTCCTTGCCTTGTTTTTTCATTTCTGAATAAACAATATTTATAAGTTTTTCAGCATCTGTTCTATATGGAGATTTTTGCTGAATGTAAATAGTATATGCTTGACATAAATTTTCAAGTGCTTTTTCATATTCAAATAAATATTGAGCATAGATATTACCTATACCATAAAAAACTTCTGGATTATTGGGATCTAATTTTGCTAGTTTTTCATAAGCTTTAACTCCTTTTTTATATTCTTTTTTAAATATGTATGCAATTGCAATGTTTTGTAAAGGCATTGTTCCATTCGGATCAATTTTTAAAGATTTTTCGTAAGCATCTATTGCATCATCAATTTTATTTAACTTTCTTGAACAAATCCCTATATTATCGTAAGCAAAAGCAAAATTAGGATCAAAAACAACTGCTTTCTTATAATATTCAAGTGCTTTTTCATAATTTTCTTTTTTAGATTCATCAATACCTAAATTATAATATTTAATTGCTTCACTATTATTAGATCGTGATGATTCTTTAACAATATCATTTGCAACCATTTTAGCTTTTATTGCAGAACAATTAATCATCAAATATTTTTCAATTTCATAGTAATATTTTTTATATTCTTTTGAATTTGGATTAGAGTTAATTATAATGTTAATGGTTTCTTTATCTTTATCTATTTCACTAAAATCACCAATTGAAGTTAATTTTAATCCCATTTGGTATACACCAACTTGTTTGTCAATACAATTATTAATTTCTGAGGAAACTGTATCTACAATTTTGTTATAAGTGTTTATAGAATCAATGCATTTACAAGCATTATCTGAAAGTTCTTTTAAAAATTGATTTTTATCAAATTTAGAACTAACACTTTGTGATGTTGAATCAACTTGAGAATATATACAAGTTGAAAATATAAACATACTTAAAAACAGGAGTTTTTTTTTCATAGTAATTTAAATTGTAACTATCTTTTACACTATATAACAATGATAATTCTTAATATCGAATAATACAAATTTTATACCTTACCGATATTAAGGAATTTTATTTTACAGATTTTATTTGAGTAGTTATGAAATTTAGAGCTTCAAATTTTAAATCAAATGCCGACAATTTATGGCTTTCAAATTCTATGAATAAAAAATAACCATCACTATCTATAACCATTGCATAACCATTATATTTAAAATTATTTTTGGAGAATGAATAAAAAATTGTTTTAGATGAAGAACTCTGTTTTTCTATTGAAAGTTTTTCTAGTTTACAACCTCTTTTAATACTTTTAAAAATTTCTTCTACATTGTTTTTAC
Source organism: Flavobacterium sp. (assembly GCF_043760115.1). GTDB lineage: Bacteria > Bacteroidota > Bacteroidia > Flavobacteriales > Flavobacteriaceae > Flavobacterium. Next base: position 7,489 of record NZ_JAYUPK010000143.1, on the reverse strand, counting down.
TTTCCAAATCATGAATAAAAACAGTTAAATCTTTAGGAGATTTGAATCCCATTTTTAAAGTATCATCATAATTTTTTTGAAAATAATAGTCTTTAGGAATTTTAATTGTAGATTCTATATCTAATGAAATTAATGAATCTTTTTTAAATTTAGAAAGCATGTAAGCTGCTTTTTCATTATCAGAAATATTGTCTATCTCTTTATAATTTAAATACAAAATTGCATTAGATTTTACCTCTAAATTATTTGCATATTGAATTTTATTATCATTAATTTCTTTATTAAAATCAATATTATTTAAAGAATTATTATAAATAGTTTTTGAATTATCATTACTCTTAGAACAAGTAATAATCAATCTAACAACTAAAAAAATAGTAATGCAAATACTTAAAACTACTCTCCAAACTGGTCTTTCATTAGTCATATTAGTTTAAATCATTTTGATTCAAATTTATTTCATTAACTTTTAATCCTTTAGTATCTTGATAAATGTATTTGATTTTATTAATATTTAAAGATTGAACACTTGACATTATTTTTTTAAAATCAGTACCTCTTTTTATTTCATCTTTCATCATGTTTTTAGCATTTTCAGTTTTAAGTATTTGTACGTATTCTTCTGGAATCTCAACAATATAAATTAACTCGTTATTATCGCTTATTTTAATTTTAAGAATTTTAGTTCCATCTTTATTTACAATTGGTAAACTTTTATTCATAACCACTAACATTTGATTCAACTCTGGTGATACTTTAGAATTATAATCCGCACTTACAGTTTTACTTTCTGATATCATAGATTTTTCAAATTCTGCTATTTTTGTTTTATCAACAGTTAATTCAGAAAATTTAGAATTATTAGAAGCATAAAATCCAACTTTAAATGAAATACCTTCGTCTATTAAATCTTTAATGGTCTCATCTTTAGTAAACAAATTGGTTATCATTGATGGAAAAATTGTGGTGTATGAATTTTTATTCTCTTCATTCTGTTCTAAGCTAGTTTCAAATCTAATCTCTATAATGTTTTCTGGTAAAACCTTTGCAGTTGTAGATGTTATAATTTGATTGGTTAACATTGGTGCCGACAAATTATATGAATTGACAAATTCGTGGGACTTTTGTAAAGTGTTTTTACAACCAACTAACAAAATTTGTAAAATTATAACAAAACTTATTTTAATAAAATTTCTATACATCGGTTTAAATTTAGAATTTTTTATTTTCAAATATAATAAAAAAACCACTCAATTTCTCAAGTGGCTTTTCTTAACAATAAACTTAACTAAAAAATTTTAATAACAATATTCGTTTTCTGCAACCAATTTATTGGTAATTGTTTCTCTTAAACCAACAATGTTTGGCATATTGGTATATTTTGTAAAACGACGTAAACCCATTAACATCATACGTTGTTCATCTCCTTCGGCAAATGAAATTATACTTTCTTTACCTTTTAAGTTTACAATGTCAACAGCTTTATATAAGTATAATTTTGCCATTGCAATTTCTTCTTTAACTTTGTCTTCACCGTCTTTTTTAGCTGTTTTTTCAGTTCTTAAAATAGTGCTCTCTGCCATGTAAATTTCAATTAACATATCGGCTGCAGCCATCAACAATTGTTGGTGTCCGTCTAAATCTGGGCCAAATTTTTGAACTGCGCCACCAGCAACCATTAAAAATGCTTTTTTCAAATTGGCCAAAATTGCTTTTTCTTCTGCAAATAATTCAGAATAATCTGGTGTGTCAAATGATGGAATTCCCATTAATTCTTCTTGAACTTTTGAAGCTGGACCAAGTAAATCAACGTGACCTTTCATTGCTTTTTTAATCAACATTCCTACAGATAACATTCTGTTGATTTCATTTGTTCCTTCATAAATACGAGCAATTCTTGCATCACGCCAAGCAGATTCCATTGGTGTATCTTCTGAAAATCCCATACCACCAAAAATTTGTATTCCTTCATCGGCACAATTTTGAACGTCTTCAGAAACTGCAACTTTTAATATAGAACATTCTATTGCGAATTCTTCTACACCTTTTAATTCTGCTTCTTGGTGCGTATTTCCTTCTGCAACACGAGCATTTATTCTGTCTTCAATTGCTTTCGCAGCTCTGTAAGTGGCGCTTTCTCCAGCATAAGTTGAAGTTGCCATTTCGGCTAATTTATAACGAATGGCTCCAAATTGTGCAATTGGTGTATTGAATTGAATTCTTTCGTTGGCATATTTTACAGCTCCAGAAGTAACTCTACGTTGTGCATCTAGACAAGCTGCTGCTAATTTTATGCGTCCAACATTTAGAGAATTCATTGCAATTTTAAATCCGTTTCCTCTTTCAGAAAGCATATTTTCTACTGGAACTTTGGTTTCATTAAAGAAAACTTGACGCGTAGATGAAGCACGAATTCCAAGTTTATGCTCTTCTTCGTTCATCGAAATTCCATTTGACGGATCATTTTCTACAATAAAACCTGTAATATTTTTATCATCACCAATACGTGCAAAAACTATAAATACTGAACAAAATCCTGCATTAGAAATCCACATTTTTTGTCCTGTGATCGAATAGGTTTTTCCATCTTCGGATAAAACTGCTTTAGTTTTTCCTGAATTTGCATCACTTCCTGCGCCTGGTTCTGTTAAACAATAGGCACCAAACCATTCGCCAGAAGCTAATTTAGGAACATATTTTAATTTTTGTTCTTCATTTCCGTATAACGTGATTGGCATTGTTCCAATTCCGGTATGCGCACCAAAAGCTGTTGAAAATGAACCTGTTGCACCAGAAATATAGTCGCAAACGAGACAAGTATCTACAAAACCCATTCCTAATCCGCCATAAGCTTCTGGAACAGCAACTCCTAAGAATCCCATTTCTCCTGCTTTGCGCATTGAAGCTTCGGTGTAAGCGTAGTCTTTTTTCTCAAATTTGTCTTTGTGTGCCCACAATTCTTTATCTGTAAATTCTTTAACAGAATCACGCATCATTAATTGCTCTTCTGAGAAATCTTCTGGTGTGAAAACGTCTTCACATTTTGTTTCTTTTACCAAAAATTGTCCACCTCTAGTTATATTTTCCATTTTTTTTATTTTTTTTATTTATATAGTTTTTCCACAATCTTGTCATTCCGTAGGAATCTCTACACATAATTCTTTTCTATTATGAGATTCCTCCTTCGTCGGAATGACAAAAAGAAGGAAATGATTGTTTACAAAAGTTCAAAAACTCCTGCACTTCCTTGTCCTGTTCCAACACACATAGAAACTATTCCATATTTATCGCCACGACGTTTCATTTCGTCAAATAATTGTACCGATAATTTTGCACCAGTGCAACCTAATGGATGACCCAATGCGATTGCGCCACCATTAACGTTTATGATTTCTGGATTTAAATTTAGTTCTCGAGTTACTGCCAATGCTTGACTTGCAAAAGCTTCGTTTAATTCAATCAATCCAATATCATTTAAAGTTAATCCAGCTTGTTTTAATGCTTTTGGAATTGCTTTTACTGGTCCGATTCCCATAATTCTTGGTTCAACACCAGCTGATGCAAAATTTACTAATCTTGCAATTGGTTGTATATTTAATTCTTTTACCATTTCTTCACTCATAATCAATACAAAAGCTGCGCCATCACTCATTTGTGATGAATTTCCAGCAGTTACACTTCCATCTGCAGCGAAAACTGGTCGTAATTTATTTAATGCAGCAACATTAGTATCAGCTCTTGGACCTTCATCTTTGCTTACTACGTATGATTTCGTTTCTTTTTTACCATTTTCATTGATGAAAGTCTGTTCCACAGTAATTGGAACAATTTGTTTGTCAAATTTACCTTCGGCTTGGGCTTTTAAAGCTTTTTGATGCGAATTGAAAGCAAACGCATCTTGATCTTCACGAGAAATATTAAATTGTTTGGCAACAGCTTCGGCTGTTAAACCCATTCCCCAATAGTAATCTTCGTTTCCTTCTTTTGCAACCGCGTAATCTGGTGTTGGTTTATAACCACCCATTGGGATAAAACTCATACTTTCTGCACCACCAGCGATTATACAATCTGCCATTCCGCTTTGGATTTTGGCTGTTGCCATTCCGATTGTTTCTAATCCAGAAGCGCAATATCTATTGACCGTTACACCTGGAACATCGGTTACTTTTAATCCCATTAAGGAAATTAAACGACCAACGTTTAAACCTTGTTCGGCTTCTGGCATTGCGTTTCCAACCATTACATCGTCTATTCTTTTTTTGTCGAAATCTGGAAATTGCGCCATCAGATGTTCGATTGTTTCTGCTGCTAATTCGTCAGGACGTTTAAAGCGAAAAACTCCTTTTGGTGCTTTTCCAACTGCCGTACGAAATCCGGATACTATATATGCTTGTTTCATTGTATATTGTATTTTTGTATAATGTATATTGTAAATTATGTAGAAATGACTACAACTTTTTTTCTATTGAACTTTTTAATTTGATTATCATATTTTGAATATGTTGTATTTCTGCTTCAAGAAAATTAAAATCTTCTTGATTTATAAAATTCAAATTTTTACAAATAATTAATTGTGTTTCAAATTCAAATGCAGAACCTAATGAAATTCCTAAAAAATTATTGAAATCTTTATCTGTATTTCGTCCACATCCTTCTGCAATATTTGAAGGAATTGAAACCGCACAACGTCTTATTTGAGAAGTTAAGCCATAAATTTCTTCTTTCGGGAAACTTTGGGATTTCAAATAAGTATTAGTTACTAGTTCAATAGCTTTTTGCCAAACTTTCAATTCTTTAAAGTAATTCATCTTTTTAAAAATTGTAATATTGTATTGTTGTATCATTGTATACTGTAAAAATGTATTGTTGTACATTGTTTCATAAAATGTATTCTGTTTGGTAGTTTGAAATCAGTTAATGCAATTTTACAATATACATTATACAAATTTTTAAATTAATTTCTCAACGGTTTTCCTTTTGTTAACATAAACTGAATGCGTTCCAATGTTTTTCTTTCGGTACACAAACTCAAAAAAGCTTCTCTTTCAATATCCAATAAATATTGTTCGCTTACTAAAGTTGGTTCTGATAAATCTCCTCCAGCCATAACATAAGCCAATTTATTTGCAATTTTCAAATCATGTTCTGAAATGTATTTCCCAGCAACCATTTGGTTTGTTCCAACAAGGAACATTCCTAATGCTTGTTTTCCTAAAACTTTAACGTCTTTTCTTTGAACTGGTTGAGTATATCCAGCTTCTGCCATTAACAATGCGTGTTTTTTAGCTTCGGCAATTTGTCTGTCTTTGTTGACTACAACTACATCTTTTCCTTTTTGAAGAATTCCTAAATCGAAAGCTTCATAAGCTGATGTTGAGACTTTTGCCATTGCAACTGCCATAAAATATTCTTGTAAAACATTTAATTCTACATCATTTTTATGAAACAAATCACTTGCACGCAATGCCATTTCTTTAGAACCACCACCACCAGGAATTACTCCAACGCCAAACTCGACTAATCCGATATAACTTTCGGCTGCGGCAACTACTTTGTCGGCGTGCATACTCATTTCGCAACCGCCACCAAGTGTCAATCCGTGTGGCGCAACGACAACTGGAATTCCAGAATAACGAACGCGCATCATCGTGTCTTGAAACATTTTGATTGCCATATTCAACTCGTCATATTCTTGCTCGACTGCCATCATAAATATCATTCCGATATTGGCACCAACTGTAAAATTGGCTGCTTGATTTCCGATAACCAATCCTTGATATTCTTTTTCAGATAAATCAATCGCTTTGTTGATGGCTGACAAAACATCACCACCAATAGTATTCATTTTTGATTGAAATTCTAGATTTAAAATTCCATCTCCTAAATCTTGAATGATTGCTCCAGAATTACTCCACACTTTTTTGCTTTCGCGAATGTTATTTAGAATTATGAAACTATCTTGACCTGGAATTTTAGTTTGTGATTTATTTGGAATATTATAGAAATAAGTCGCTCCTTCTTTAATAGTATAGAAACTAGTAGTTCCAGAAGCTAACATTTCGGTTACCCAATTTGCTGGTGCTAAACCTTCGGCTTTCATTAATTCAATTCCTTTTTCAACTCCAATTGCATCCCATATTTCGAATGGACCATTTTCCCAACCGAAACCAGCTTTCATTGCATCGTCGATTTTGTATAATTCGTCTGAGATTTCTGGAATTCTATTGGAAACATAAGCAAACATTGAAGTGAATGATTTTCTATAAAATTCGCCTGCTTTGTCTTTTCCTTTTACTAATACTTTAAACCTGTCAATTGGTTTATCTATAGTTTTAGTTAATTCTAATGTTGCGAAAGATGCTTTTTTTGCTGTTCTATATTCTAATGTATCTAAATCTAAAGTTAGAATTTCTTTACCTTCTTTTTTGTAAAAACCTTGACCTGTTTTGCTTCCCAACCATTTGTTTTCCATCATTTTGTTGATGAAAGTTGGTAGTTTAAACAACTCGTGCGCTTCGTCGTTTGGACAATTTTCGTAAATTCCGTTGGCTACGTGTACCAAAGTATCTAATCCAACAACATCAACAGTTCTAAAAGTTGCCGATTTTGGTCTGCCAATAACTGGACCAGTTAATTTATCAACTTCTTCGATTGTTAAACCCATTTCGGTAATCAAGTGAAACAAACTTTGAATTCCGAAGATTCCGATTCTGTTTCCTATAAATGCTGGTGTATCTTTGGCAACAACTGATGTTTTTCCTAAAAATTGCGAACCGTAATTTGTCAAGAAATGTAATACTTCTGATGAAGTTTGTGGTCCAGGAATAATTTCAAATAATTTTAAATATCTGGCTGGATTAAAGAAATGTGTTCCGCAGAAATGTTTCTGGAAATCATCGCTTCGTCCTTCGCTCATAAATTTTATTGGAATTCCAGATGTATTAGAAGTTACTAAAGTTCCAGGTTTTCTATATTTTTCGATTTGTTCAAAAACTAATTTCTTGATATCCAAACGTTCTACAACTACTTCGATAATCCAATCGTAATTGGCAATTTTTGCCATATCATCGGTAGTGTTTCCTGTTGTAATTCGGCTTGCAAATTTATGATTGTAAATTGGTGATGGACTTGATTTTAAAGCATTTGCTAAATGATCGTTTACCAATCTATTACGAACAATTTTACTTTCAAGTGTTAGACCTTTTTTTTCTTCGATTTCGGTTAAGGCATTTGGAACAATATCCAAAAGCAATACTTCCAATCCGATGTTTGCAAAATGACACGCAATTCCAGAACCCATGATTCCGGATCCAACTACTGCCACTTTTTTAATTAATCTTTTCATGTTTTAATGTATATTGTATTGTTGTATACTGTATATTGTATTGTTATATGATGTATTTTGTATTGTTGTATAATGTATTTTGTATTGTTGTATAATGTATTTTGTATTGTTGTATAATGTATTTTGTATTGTTGTATAATGTAT
>NZ_JAYUPK010000142.1:0-2383 GCF_043760115.1 Flavobacterium sp. | reverse complement strand
AGTAGGTGAAGATTATGAAGCTTTCTTAATAACTAAAATAGAAAATATAAAATAATTATGAAAATAGAGGAATTAAACAAATCAAAAGTTCCAATTATTGTATTTGATAAAAAATTGGAAGAATTTAGAGGAAAGGTATTATTTCCTGAAAAATTAAAAAAAGCTAACGAAATATTAGCAAAAGCTGGATTGCCAAATTCTTTAACTAAAAATTAAGTTTAGAAGAGAAGCCAAATTCTAAAACTCACAAAAATAAACTGGTTTGTTAACAAAAATTTCATTAGAAGTTGGCGTTAACAAACCAGTTTTTAAATCTCTATTAAAAACAGAAACTGTATTTGATAATTGACTTGCAACCAAAACCGTTTTATCATTATTAGTCAAAATAAAATTTCTTGGAGATTTTCCTGTAGGTATTTTTTGGATGACTCTTATTTCATTTTCTAATTGTAAAACTGCTATAAAATTATCATTTCCTCTTACTGATGCGTACAAGAATTTCTCATCTTTACTTAATTTAACTTCTGCTGCTGAACCATTTTTAGTTTTATCATCAGTTAAATCAATGGTTTGAACTAATTCCAATTTATTATTATTATATTTAAAAACTCCTATTTGATTGGTCAATTCAAAGGTTACAAATGCTTTTGTTCCTGCTTTATTAAAAAATAAATGTCTTGGTCCAGTTGCTTTTGGAACATCTATGGTTATAGCATTTTTATCTTGTAAAAAAGTTTTAGAATTTTCATCAAATGGTATAATTTCTATAACATCTCTACCTAAATCGGTTACAAAAATTCTATTTTCTGTTGGATGAAAAACTACCGAATGTACATGTGGATTTTCTTGTCTATCTAGATTTACACTTTTTCCTTCGTATTGAATTAATTGATTATTTTCTGATAATTTTCCGAATTTATCAATTGGAAAAACACTTAAATTTCCACCAGAATAATTGCCAACCAAAACATAATTTTCATTTTTGCTAAATGCAACTGTACACGGATGATTACCTTTAGTGAAAAAAGAGTTTATTTTCGTGAAAGTTTTAGAAGATTTATTATAAGAAAATGAAGTTACTTTTCCGCCATCATTACTTGCTGTTTCTTCAACTGTAACTACAATTGTTTTAGATTTATTTGCAATTACAAACGATGGATTTTCAACTCCAGTAATTACTTTTTCTAAAGCTACTAAATTGGTTTTTGAATCAAAATTAATCAAATTTATTCCTTGCGAAGCGTTTTCTGTATATGTTCCAACTAGAAAAGAATAATTTTTATTAGAAGAGCAACTATTAAAAAACAAAGCCAAAATTGAAACTAAAAGTAACGATTTTTTCATAAAAAATTAAAGTTTAGTTCGCAATTCATCTACTTCAATATCACTATGAGAAACAGTGTAAATTGCTTTACCATCTTTAATAAGAATGAGTTGTGGCGATTGATGTTCAACATCAAACCGAGTTGAAATTTCGTTAGAAATACTTCTGTTTTCTAATAAATCTAGAAAATAAGGTGTTACTTTTTCTTCCAAATCAAATTCGTTTTCAAATTGTTTTAAAGCCATTCTGCTGATGCTACAACGTGTACTGTGTTTGAAAATTAGAACCGGTTTTACTGTAGACAAATCTATTATTTCATTTAGTTGACCTAAATCTGTTAGTTGTGTCCAAGACATTTTTGAAGAATTTTGACTTTCGTCTGCACTTCCAAATATATTTTTAAATAAACTCATATTATTTTTTGCTAATTACATTCAATTGATTTTGTAAAATTACAGCATCTTTTTCTAAATTATGGCTATTTAAAAAACTAATTAAATCTTTAAGTCTGACTTCATCATTATATTTTAAATTCCAAGATAATTTTTTCAAACATTCAGAGCATAATGCATTGGGTTTAGAATCGGATTCGTCAATATTATTTACACCATTCATCAGGCAAACTGCATTAATACAATGATTTAAAGAAAACATATGTCCAATTTCGTGTGAAGCCGTTTTAATACTTCTGTCCAAACAAAGTGCATAATTTTCAGTTGATAATGGTGTGTAATAAAATCTATTAAAAGAAGAAATTCCTGTTCGTTTAGAATATTTTGCCAAACCAAAAACATAATTCCAAGCTTCACTAGGATACAAATCTTTGGCTGTAATTGCCATAATTACAATGCCATCTTTTGGAGTTAAAGTAGGTAAAACTTTATCAATTATGTAAGTTGCATTAAATTGTTCTTTCTCAAAATTGATTCTTTTTTCATATTTTGGTATTTCATCTTCCGATATTGATTTAAGAATAACTGTTTTAAGTTTAAAAAATATAGAAACATAATTGGCTGTTTCATCTACAATTTTCTTTTCTAAGGTTGTGAAATTTCCAAT